>JAAYZH010000087.1 GCA_012514965.1 Clostridiaceae bacterium
GAAGATATCGTAGGTACCTTCCAGAATGAAGTACTCAACAATCACGTCAAACTTGTGCGAACGCGAGAGGCTGAAGCCCGCTTTGTCCAGCAAGTCACGCGTTTCCTCGAGATCGAGCTTCATCGCGACGGCCAAAGCCAGCACGGTCGCCTTGCTGGGCCGATAATTCTTGTTCGAACGGATCTTCGAAAACAGCTTGCGGTCCAGATTCGCCCGCTTGTAAACAGCAACTTCATCGAGGTCTTTGGCATCTATTATGCGAAACAGCATCTCGTTGAAAGAAATATCCAAGTCATTGAGCCGCTCCGTCAAGCCAGGTACTCGCGGACCTTCCTGAGCGTCCTGAGACACCACATTCATGTCGTAGGTCTGCAAAAACTCGAACGACTCCGTGCGCCGCTCTCTCGCCCGCTTCTCGATATAGTGATCATCTATATAACGTTCAATATCCTTGTAGCGCGCACTGCCCGCCGCCATGGCTGCCTTGTCAAAGAGCACCAGGTACACCATACGTTCATGGTCTTGCAGATAGGTGCGAATCGTCTCCGTAGCGATGGCCAAAGCCTCCGCCTTAGGATACCCGTAAATACCTGACGAAAGCAGCGGGAAAGCAATCGACGCAAGCTCCAGCTGATCCGCGAGCTCCAGAGCACTCCGGTACGCGCCGGCCAGCAAGTCAGCCTCCCCGCGGCCTCCGCCCTGCCAGACAGGACCGACCGCGTGAATAATGTACTTTGCCGGCAGTGCGAAACCCGGCGTCGCCACAGCCCGACCGACCGGGCACGGCGCCTGCTCCGCGCAAACGCGAGCCAGATCCTCACGTCCGGCCGCAGCGAAAATCGCACCGCATACACCGCCGCCTTCACGCAGCTCGCTATTGGCCGCATTGACGATCGCATCACAGGTCATGGCACTTATATCCTGACGGATTATTTTGAATGGCATCGTTGCTCTCCCTTGCAGTGAAACAGTCGACAGGTTACTACGTGTATTGTACACCGCCGGACGGGCGGTGTTCAGGGGCGGCGCGGTACCGGCAGGCAGGCTTTGGCAAGCCTAGAAGGCCTCCCGCCAAAGCCTGAGGGTGAAGGGCTGGAGCGGATCGCCGCAGAGGCGGTCGGAAATTGGCCTTGGAGCGGGCGAGACAAAGTGCCCTTCCGTTGCCCGGCTTTGGCCTGCAAACTGTCACCGAAAGCATCTCCGGGCTGCGTTATACTGTAGGCAACAGGAGGTGCACCATGACGATTGACGAAATGCAGGAAGTCCTCAGTCAGCTGGCTGACGAGCTCCCCGAAGGCTTCTTCCGCGAACTCAACGGCGGCATCATCATCGTGCCCGAAATCAAGTACCATCCCCAGGCCTATGGCCAAAACCTCTTCATTATGGGCGAATACGTGACCGACACCTTCATGGGTCGCCAGATTAAGATCTACTATGGCTCATTCGAACAGGTCCACCGCCACACTTCACCGGAAGTCTACCGCGACGCACTTCGCGCTACCCTTCGTCACGAGTTCCGTCATCACGTTGAGGGGCTAAGCCGCCTCATGGATCTCGAGCTCGAGGATAAGCGCCAGATCGAGCGCTACCTCTCCCACGGGGCCAAAGACGCAGAGAAATGAGTGACATGGAGACGGTCTATGCCTGGACGTTGCAGGAGAGACTCTAACCGCTGTGTTCTTCTGCTTGACGTTGCAAGAGAGACGTAAGTCGCCGTGTTCTTCTGCTTGACGTTGCAAGAGGAACGGCAACCGCTGTGTTTGTCTGCTAGGGGAAATTTCCTTGCCGGCAGAAAAGCAAAGGGTAAATTTTCTTACCGGCAGAGAAGCAAATCGGAACAAGATCCGCTCCAGCAGTATAAAAATTGGAGCCTGGGCCGATCGAGCAAAGGTAGGGGAACGATTATTTTTTTATCCGGCAGAAGTTGCCATTTTCGGGGGTGTTTGTGGCAACTTTCGCTGGTATTCGTGAGGCGAGGACGTACAGC
>JAAYZH010000088.1 GCA_012514965.1 Clostridiaceae bacterium
AGGCAAGCGCTTTTCGATCCGGAAGAACGGAATCATTCAACGATTGAATCGAAGATTATCCGCTTTGGCAATATAGAGATCGACAATGAGGTGTACGAGGTTCGCCGCGGCGGACAGAATATTCACTTAACCTTGAGAGAATTTCAGCTGGTCTCTTTTTTGGCCCAGAATGCCGGACAAGTTTTCTCACGAGAAGAGCTCCTGCAGAAGGTCTGGGATTACGAGTATTACGGCGATGTGCGTACTGTGGATGTCACGGTTCGCCGCACACGCGAGAAATTGGAACCGGATCCAAGCAATTATCAGTATATCGTTACGAAACGAGGAGTAGGCTACTATTTCAGCAAGAATGTTTAGGTCATTTTTTTTATTTCGGCTCGAACTCGGTCAGCTTTATCAGGCTTATGTGACCGAGATGCACCCGCTCCTCATCTTCTTTTTTGGAATGGTGATCGGAGCGTTGTTGTTGTTCATACTGGCTGCCAGTTATCAAGCCAAGCAGACAAGGCTGAAGAATGAAGAACTGGCGAGAATCACGAGTGGCTTTATAAGTGAGCGTTTGCAGACTGAGGCAATTCTCAATGATTTAGAGCTGGGCGTCATGGCTTTTGCCATAGATGGAAGATTGCGGATTATCAACAATTCCATGAGAGAAATGCTTGGTGTGAGCGAAGATCCGCAGACGCTTGCGGACTTTTTGTCCGCTTTTGGCGAACAGAACGGTCTGAAGGCATCGACATTGCTGGGTACAGGCCAAAGCCGGGCCGAACTTAAGATCGGCAACCGCGTGATTCGTCTGCAAATCAGTGAATCTACCGTAAACCAAGGCGGAAAGATCGCTACGGTTGCAGTCGCCCAGGATGTAACACGGGAGCAGGAACAAGAGAAACAACGCAAGGATTTTGTCGCGAATGTTTCACATGAGCTGAAAACACCTTTGACCATAATCAAAACTTATTCTGAATCACTTCTCGACTGGGGCTTGGTTGAGAAGACCAGTGACTCGGTTCGCAGCGATCTGCAGCGAATTCTTGATGATGTCAATCGCATGGAGGCTTTGATTAAGGACCTGCTCCTGCTGTCATCTATTGATTCCCGTGGTAAAGCAATGCATATGGAGGAGGCTGATCTTCCGCTGTTGCTGCGTCAGATTGCTGAACGCTGCCAGCTTCAATCCGAAGAAAAGCAGATAGCGTTGTCCTGCTATGTCGTGTCAGCGGTTCCGAGCGTGTTCATTGATCGAAGCGCGATGGATAGGGTGTTTATGAACCTCATCCAAAACGCCATCAAGTATTCTGACAAGAAAGGTCGCATCGATATCTTTATCTCCAGAATGTGGGATGATGTTGTGGTCAAAGTCAAAGACAACGGACAGGGCATAGACCCTAAATACCAAAAAGCGATTTTTGAGCGTTTTTATCGAGTGGACAATACCGGATCACGCAAGTACGGCGGGACCGGCTTGGGGCTTTCGATTGCCAAAGAGCTGACCGAGCTTCATCATGGGAAAATTTCAGTTCAAAGTATGCCTACCCAGGGGTCTGAATTTTCGGTTACCTTGCCTTCAGCTGCCAAACTCTATCGTCAGGTAATGCTGTCGCTCGTACAGCAATCGACGAAAACAGGGGAAGACATCTTGTTGAAGCAGGCTGCGGATGAGCTCTTGCAACAGGCCCATGACATGGGTATGAAGGCAGCGACTTTACAGGATTTGACTAGAGCAGAACGAGATTCTCTCATGCAGCCTTACCGCATCGACGATGTAGTCAGTGAAGATTCGGCTGAAGATTTCGCGAATGTACTGACCGGTGAGAAAGATACACTCGGCGTAACAACAGAGGCCAAAGCCAAAATTATTTCAATGCCGGCACAAAGATCTAAGAATGAGTCGGCGAAAGAAGCCACGGACAGCGACGAAGTCGCAGAGCAAATGCAAATACCAGACGAAACCATAGGGCCTGTCACGAAAGCCGACGAATAGTACGAATTTCGGACAGCCTTTAGGATATAATCATATTGAATTAGTTAAATTAGGGGGACCACTTAATTGGCCAGTTATTATATAAACGGCGGTAATCCGCTCCATGGAGAAATCACGGTCAGCGGATCGAAGAATGCGGCTTTAGGCATTATTGCGGCTGCTTGTGTGCTGGACGGCCCATGCGTAATTGAGAACATGCCTCATGTCTCAGATATTGAGACGCAGCTTGAGCTTTGCCGTAATTTAGGCGCAAAGGTTGAGGTAGACGCAGACGGTACGGTTCATTTCGATGCTACTTCGATCTACACCCACGAGATTACCGATGAGCGCGCCCGGAACATTCGCGCTTCCTACTACTTCTTGGGTGCCTTGCTGGCTCGCTTTGGCAAAGCCCGCAACTACCTGCCCGGCGGCTGCAACTTCGGCACCAGGCCGATCGACCTTCACCTCAAGGGCTTCAATGCCATGGGTGCTGCGGCGAACCTGGCTCACGGCTTCATCACGCTCGAGGCAGATGACTTCCATGGTGAGCATATTTTCCTGGACAAAGTAAGTGTCGGCGCCACGATGAATCTCATGATCGCCGCGTCGAAGGCCAAAGGCCGCACTACGATTGAGAACGCAGCTCGCGAACCTCATATCGTCGATGTTGCGAACTTCCTGAACTCCATGGGCGCCAAGATCCGCGGAGCCGGTACGGATGTTATTCGTATTGAAGGACGAGAAGTCCTGCCCGCCGGATCCACCTATGCCATTATTCCCGATCAGATCGAGGCAGGCACCTACATGATCGCTGCAGCGGCTACACGCGGGGATGTCACGGTTCGCAATTTGATTCCCAAGCACATGGAACCGCTCTCGGCAAAAATGGACGAAATCGGCGTGCACATGGAGACGGGTGATGACTGGATTCGTGTCTGGACGGAACCGGGTCAGGAACTGTCTGCTACTTCTTTCCGTACCATGGCATACCCGGGTTTCCCGACAGATCTTCAGCCACAGGCTGTTGTATTGCTTTGTACTTGCACAGGCATGAGCAAAATGTACGAGGATGTATGGGCTAGCCGTTTCCAGTACGTGGATGACCTCAAACAGATGGGCGCCGACATCACGGTTGCTGACAGGGTCGCCCTGATTCAGGGCCCACGCTCTTTAACAGGGGCGATGGTCCAGGCCAGGGATCTGCGCGCAGGCGCTGCCATGGTTTTGGCCGGCTTAGCGGCTACGGGTATGACGGAAGTCTTCGACATTCATTCCCTGGAGCGCGGCTACGAAGACCTGATCTTGAAGCTTCGCAGTATCGGAGCCGACATCCGCAAGAGCTCAGACGTCTACGAAAACGCCGAAAGAGAGCTCTGATTATGTCCATTCGAGCCAGAGCTTGTACGCTTGTCAGCGGCAGTTCCGGTAACAGCATCTTCATCGAAAATGCCGATACCAGAATTCTTGTAGATGCGGGTGTTTCGGCCAAAATGCTGGAAATGGCCATGAACGGTCAAGGAATTGACCCGGCCACGTTGAGTGGTATTTTGGTGACGCATGAGCACTCGGATCATATTTCAGGGCTTTCTGTTTTGGCGCGCCGCTACAAACTGCCTGTTTTTACGACACAGAAGACGTTCGCCGCTGCCAAAGGCAGACTGGGCTTTGCCGAAAAGATTGATGTGCGCTTCATCGCTCCGGATGTGAGCTTTGAGATCGGCAGTATGGCTTTTCGGCCTTTTCGCACCCCGCATGACGCGGCAGAATCTATGGGTTTTCGAATCGATACCGGTTACGGCGTGATCTCTGTTGCTTCTGACATCGGTACCTGGACCGAAACTATCGCGGAGTCGGTGAGTGGCAGCAACCTGGTGTTCATCGAGGCGAATTACGATCCTGACATGCTGTGGTTTGGCCCCTATCCCTGGCCGCTCAAGAAGCGCATCGATTCCGAGCATGGTCACTTATCGAATGGTGATTGCGGGACGGCGATCGGTCGTCTCATTCATGAAGGCTCGACTCGTTTTGTCCTGATCCACTTAAGCAAGGAGAACAATCGCCCTGATTTGGCCTACAACAACATTGAAGCTCTACTGGCTGCTGAGGGGGCTCGCAGCGGCAGCGACTACACCATGCTCACCGCACCTCGTTACACGCCGAGCTGCTGGCAGCTGTTATAAAAGGGAGTATTCTTGCAGGTTAAACTAATTGTCGCCGGAAAAGTCAAGGAAGCCTGGCTGCGCGCGGGTATCGCAGAATACAGCAAGCGTGTGCAGCCTTATGTACGCTTGGAGATTATTGAGGTCAAAGACGCGCCTGATGAGTTACCCGAAGAACGCGCGAAGGCGGAAGAAGGCGCAAGGCTTCTGGCCCAAGTGAAACCGGGGTCCTTGACAGTAGCTCTGGATCTGGCTGGCGAAGAAATGGATTCGCCCACGTTCGCCGGACGTTTCGCGAAGTGGATGGAAGAGGGCGGGGCCCAGGTGAATTTCCTGATCGCAGGCTCGCGCGGTTTTAGCGAAGACGTACTGAAACAGTGCCAGGCCAGACTCTGCATGGGTCGGATGACCTATCCGCACCAGCTGGCCAGACTGATTTTCCTGGAGCAACTGTACAGGGCGTGCAAAATCTTGCGCAACGAAAAATACCACAAGTAAGCATATCGAAAAATAGAATCAATCAGCGAGCAGATAGGCTCGCGTTTTTTTATTTGTGAACATCCTCATGCTTGACGAGGACACTGAAAAAGTCGAGTTAATCATGGTAACTTTTCAGGTTGGAAGCGGCAAATGTTGCCATTCAAACGACTTTTTCAGTGGCTTCACACTTGACAGCTAGAAGCAAAATCGTCATAATCTTCCCCATGCACTTTAGCTAGATAAAGAGATAAAGGGATGAAGTAAAGAAGATGCAGTTCGCACAGTCCCTACGGATACGCTAAAATAATTTTTAAGCATAAAAGCACAAGAGAGTGAGCAGAACGATGGAGTGGAAATATTTTACAGCAGAGGGGATGCGGGATCATTTGCCGGCTGACACTTATGCCAGACGTCAGACCGAGATCAGGCTGCGGGAACTGTTTTGGACCTGGGGTTACGCGGAGGTGGAGACACCGGAGATTGAGTTTGCGGATGTCTATCTGCACGAGCGTTTCGTGAAGCAGGAAGCGTTGTATAAGTTTTCGGACCCGCAAGGACGTCTCTTGGCGCTGCGCTATGACAATACGGTGCCCTTAGCCAGGCTTGCCGCCACTTCCGGGCGCAATCTTTCCTTGCCTCTCCGCCTCTCCTATATCGGAACGATGTTCCGGGCCAATGAGCCCGGCGGTGCGCGCAATCATCAGTTTGAGCAGGCGGGCGTTGAATTTATGGGCCTATCGGATTTGGCCGCGGATGGGGAAGTACTGGCCTTAGCGATCACGACGCTGCAGGAGATGGGTTTGCGCGATTTCCAGATTTCCCTGAACCAGACCGGCTTCTACAAGGCGCTGGTCGATGAGTTTCAGCTGGACGAGAATCTTGCCGGCACCTTGCCGAAGATCATCGATGGTAAGGAATTTGTTTTGCTCGACAGTATTCTGAGCTCCGCCAATCTGCCCAGCCGTTTGACCTCAATTCTGGAGACCATGATGGAGACGACCGGTTCTTACGAGGTACTGGCGGCAGTTCGCCCTTTGACCGAGAACCAGGAAGCTTTGTCAGCCTTGGCTGATCTTCAGGGGATCCTCGATTACCTCAAGGCTGCAGGCCTCGAGGAATATGTGTCTATCGATCTGGGACTCTTGAAGAACCTCAGCTACTACACCGGAACGATTTTCCGCGGTTATGTACCCGGGGCAGGGCAGCCGCTCTTGTCCGGCGGCCGCTATGACAAGCTTTGCGCTGCTTTTGGCCGTGACCTGCCCGCTACCGGTTTCTCCCTGGATCTGGACCTCCTGAGCCTATCACTCAAGGCCGCCGGGCTCCTGCCTAGCGACGCTCGTAACAGCGAGGTATTGGTCTACAGCCCCGCACAGAGAGCCGCAGCGCTGCGTGAAGCAGCCCGCAGACGGGAGAATGGTACACAAGTTCGCCTGGTCGAGAGCAGCAGCGACCCGCTTACGCATGAGGCGGAGGAGGGTGTCACCTACGTCTATATCGCTGAGGAGAAGAATATATGAAGTCTATAACCATTGCTTTGGCCAAAGGACGACTGGCCGATAAAGCCACTGAATTGCTTACACAAGCCGGCTACGATTGCCGTGTCTTGCAGGAAGACAGCCGCAAACTCATTTTCACGAACGGGGACGGCAGCCTGCGCTTCATCATGGCCAAACCCGCCGATGTGCCTACCTACGTCGAATCGGGTGTCGCGGATGTAGGCGTCGCGGGCAAAGATACACTGCTTGAAGACAACCGCAATCTCTTTGAAGTCCTGGATTTGGGCTTTGGAGCCTGCAGGCTGGCTGTGTGCGGACCGATCGGCTTTGACCTCGACGACTACTCGCGCGGCAAGCTCCGGGTAGCTACGAAGTATCCCAACGTCAGCCGCCGCTACTTCGCCGCGGAAAAGCATGAGGCGGTTGAAATCATCAAACTGAATGGATCGATAGAGCTGGCCCCGTTGGTGGGCTTAAGCGATGTCATTGTCGATATTGTCGAAAGCGGACGTACGCTGAAAGAGAACAAGCTAGATGTACTGGAGACGGTTGCCGCCTGCAGTGCCAGAATGGTTGTGAATCAAGCCAGCATGAAACTCAAGGCAGAAGAAATCAGCACGTTGATCCGCCGTTTGCGCCGCGTGCTCGGACAGGACAAAGAGCGGGGGGTGTAGAATGCAGGATTTTCAGGTTCGATTCATAGAAGTAGGCAGTCCCGAGGCGGAGGCCCAGCTGGGTCAGATAAGCGCCCGCAGCAAAATGGACATCGGCGATGTCAATGCGACCGTAGCTGCTGTTTTGGCCCGCGTGCAAGCAGAAGGCGACGCCGCCGTGCTGGACTACACGGAGCGTTTCGATAAGGTGCGCTTAAACGCCGCGGACTTGCCGGTGCGCAAAGAAGAGATAGAAGCAGCCCTGGCCGGTCTCGACCCGCAACTCTTGGCTGATCTGGAACGCGCTGCAGACTCAGTGCGACGCTTCCATGAAGCACAACTGATCAATTCGCAGGATGTCAGCCTGACAGACGCACATGGCAGCCGTGTCGCTTTGCTCGAGAGACCTCTGGAGCGGGTCGGTATTTATGTGCCGGGCGGAACCGCGCCCCTGCCGTCTTCCGTCCTGATGAACGCGATTCCCGCGGCGGTGGCCGGCGTGGAAGAAGTCATAATGTGCACGCCTCCGAATCGGGAGGGCAAGATCGCCCCGGTTATTCTAGCCGCAGCCAGTCTGGCGGGAGTGACCAGAATCTTCCGGATCGGCGGCGCGCAGGCGATCGCCGCGCTGGCCTATGGGACGGAGACCGTGCCCAAGGTGGACAAGATCAGCGGTCCAGGCAACATCTACGTCAATGTAGCTAAGCGCCTGGTCTACGGAACCGTCGATATCGACATGTTTGCCGGACCTTCCGAAATACTGATTATCGCCGACGAGAGTGCGCGCGCTTCCTTCGTTGCCAGCGACATGCTTTCGCAGGCTGAACACGATAAACTGGCTTCCGCCATACTCGTGACAGATAGTCGTGCGCTTGCTGAATCTGTTCAGAAGGAGTTGCAACGCTTGGCTTCGCAGGCTGGACGAACGGAAATCTTGCAAGCTTCCTTGCGCGACTATGGAGCGATCCTGCTCTGCCGGGACCTGTCGGAAGCCGTGGATTTGGCTAATCAATTCGCCCCCGAACACCTGGAAATCATGGTCAAGCCAGATGTCGAAGCCTCGATTCTGGCTGGCATCAAGAACGCCGGCGCGATTTTCGTCGGCGAATGGAGCCCCGAACCCTTGGGAGATTATTTCGCCGGACCGAATCATGTCCTGCCTACCTCGGGTACAGCGCGTTTCTTCTCGCCGCTCCATGTGGCGCAGTTCCGTAAGAAGATTTCCTTGATTCACTACCAGAAGGCGACGCTGATGGAAGCAGCGGAGACTGTCGAACGTCTGGCTGCCTCTGAAGCGTTGGACTGCCACGCGGCAGCGGTGCGTGTGCGCCGGGAGGAGGGCTGATGTCCAGCTTCGCGAATAGACTTACGCAGGGGCTTGAGCCCTACACACCCGGAGAACAGCCCAAGGAACCGGGCTTGATCAAGCTCAATACAAACGAGAACCCCTTTGGCCCCGGACCCAAGGTCCGTGAGGCCATAGCAAGTTTCCCGCTTGAGGCACTTCGCCTGTACCCGGATCCCGAGTCTGTACAACTCCGGAGCAAGCTGGCTGAGGCGGCCGGCTTGAGCCCGGAGCAGGTCTTCGTCGGCAACGGTTCGGATGAGATCCTGGCCTTTATCTTTCAGACTTTTTTTGAGGCCAAAGGCGAGCCCCTCTTGTTCCCCGAAAAAACTTATAGCTTCTACGAAGTCTATGCCAAACGCTACGGAATTCCCTGCCTCACGCTGCCGCTGGATGCCGACGAGCAAATCGACGTTACGGCCTTTGACCGCCCCTCGCAAGCAGTGATCCTCGCCAATCCCAATGCCCCGACCGGCTGCCTCCTGACTCCGCCCGAAATCGCCGAGCTCTGCGCGCAAAACGAGGAACGCCTGGTCGTAGTGGACGAGGCATACATCGACTTCGCTCCCGAAGGGATGACCGCGCTCAGTTTGCTTGCCCGTTTCGCGAATTTGCTGGTGGTCCAGACCTACAGCAAGTCCAGGTCTTTGGCCGGCTTGCGCATCGGCATGGCCTATGGCAGCCCTGAGCTGGTCAATGATTTGAGCAAACAGAAGAACTGCTTCAACTCCTACCCTCTGGACCGTCTGGCGCAGACTCTGGCTAGAGCGGCTCTGGAAGAAGGCGGCTATTACCGTCACTGCTGTGCCGTTGTGAGAAACACCCGCGAGGAGGTGGCGGAGACTTTGCGAGGCATGGGCTTTTTTGTCACTCGTTCACATGCGAATTTCCTGTGGATACGCCATCCGGAGCAGACAGGAGAAGAACTGTACAAGGCCCTGCGCAGCCGCCGTTTTCTCGTCCGTCACTGGCAGCGGCCCGGCTTCCGGGATTTTCTGCGCGTCACGGTCGGTTCAGCGGAGGACATGGGGATTTTCCAGCGCGCGTTGGCCGAGATAATACAATATAATGGTTCCGTAAGCGAGGTGGAGAGATGAGAAGAGCAGAGATCGAGCGCAAGACTCAGGAGACGCAGGTCAAGTTGAGAATGGACTTGGATGGCAGCGGTGTCGGAAGCATCGACAGCGGAATCGGCTTCTTTGACCACATGCTCCAGCAGATCGTCAGGCATGGCAATCTGGACCTGGATCTCCGCGTAACAGGTGACCTGGAAGTCGACGCCCACCATACGATCGAGGACACCGGCCTGGTCTTCGGGCAGGCGCTTCTGGAGGCTCTGGGCAGCAAGGCCGGAATCTCACGCTATGGACTCAGCTATGTGCCCATGGATGAGAGCCTTGCCAGAGTTGTGATAGACTTTTCGGGGCGGCCCTACCTGTATTTTCAGGCAGACTTCCCCTATGACTATCTCGGCGCTTACCCTTGCGAGATGACGAAGGAGTTTTTTCGCGCTGTAGCCCAGACCGCGGGGATGACCCTGCATGTGGAGCTGCTCCATGGCGAGAACGCGCACCATGAGACAGAGGCTATATTCAAGGCCTTCGGCCGCGCGCTTCGTCAGGCAGTGAGTATTGACCCTGAGGTCAAAGGCATTCCGTCGACGAAAGGCACATTGTAATTGTTTGCAGATGACCCTGTAAACAGGAACAAACGAAGAAAAGAGGAGCTGACCATGCTAATTGGAGATACTGGATTTATTGATTTACCCAAGGCCGGACGAGGCAAGGTACGGGAGATTTACGATCTCGGCGACATGCTCTTGCTGGTTGTCACGGACAGAGTATCGGCTTTCGATGTGGTGTTCCGGGAGCTGATCCCATTCAAGGGTCAGGTGCTGAACAGCATTTCCGCCTTTTGGTTTGAGAAGTTCAAGGACTTAGTGCCGAATCACATGATCAGCACAGATCCTCTGACCTATCCTGAGCCCCTGCCGCAGTATGCGGAGCAGCTGGCCGGGCGTTCCATGCTGGTGAAGAAGGCGCAGATGCTGCCGGCCGAGTGTATCGTGAGAGGCTACCTCGAGGGTTCCGCCTGGAAAGAGTATCAGACAAGCGGTACCGTGAGTGGGATCAAGATGCCCGAAGGCCTGCGCCGCGGCGACCGACTGCCCCAGCCCTTGTTCACGCCTTCGACGAAGGCCGAGAGCGGACATGACGAGAATATTACAGTGGAACAACTGAAGGATCTTGTCGGTGCCGAGATGGGTGCGAAGCTAGAAGACCTGTCACTGAAGATCTACGAGAGCGGTGCTGCTTACGCACTTGAGCGGGGCCTGATTTTGGCCGACACAAAATTCGAGTTCGGCATGCTTGACGGGGAAATCATTCTCTGTGATGAAGTCTTGACACCGGATTCGTCGCGCTTCTGGGATCTTGCCCTGTACGAGCCGGGCAAAGCACAGCAGAGCTTTGACAAGCAGTACCTGCGCGATTACCTGGAAACACTTGACTGGGACAAGCAAGAACCGGCACCGGGGCTTCCCGACGATGTGGTCGAGCAGACCTCCGCGCGCTATCTTGAAGCGTATCGTCTCCTAACCGGTGAGGACTTGCCGGGAACGGTGACCGGAGCATGATTCTGTATCCGGCTATTGATCTGCTAAACGGCCAGGTGGTTCGCCTCCTCAAGGGCGACTACGACCAGGTCACTGTCTATGATGAAGACCCTGTGCATGCGGCACGCGTCATGCAGGAGGCGGGGGCCAGCTGGCTCCATATTGTCGACTTGAATGCGGCCAAAGCCGGCGGCCAGACGAATCTCGCTGTGATTGCGAAAATCGCCGCAGCGACCGGCCTCAGAATTCAAAACGGCGGAGGCATCCGCAGCCTGGAAGCGCTCGAAGCGCGCTTTGCTGCGGGCGTCACGCGGGCAGTGCTTGGTACAGCCGCAATTGAAGAACCGGAATTCGTGGCGGAGGCACTGAGGCGCTACGGCGACCGCATCGCAATCGGACTTGATTGTCTGGGTCAGGAAGTCCGCATCCACGGCTGGACCAGAGGCGGCAAAAAAACACGAGACGAACTAGTGCTTGAGCTCAAAGAGCTCGGTGCGAAAACACTAATCTATACCGACATTAGTCGGGATGGTGCTTTGGCAGGACCTTCCTTCGACAGTACAGAAGAACTCATCCGGACCTCCGGACTCGATGTAATTTTGTCAGGCGGGGTCCATGCAGAATCTGACTTGCAGCGAGCCAGGGAAATTGGCGCATCCGGCGCAATTATAGGCAGAGCATATTATGAGGGCAAAATCGACCTGGCCTCATGCATCACGAAATACGAAAGGGAATCAGTATGAGCAATATCGGCAATATTATGGATGAAGTATATGAGGTCGTCTCCCACCGCAAGCAGAGCCCGAAAGACGGCGCCTACACCACGTATCTGTTTGAGAAAGGCATCGACAAAATCTGCAAAAAGGTCGGTGAAGAGGCTGCCGAAGTCATTATCGCGGCAAAAAATCACTCCAAAGAAGAAATGGTTTATGAAATCTCTGACCTGCATTACCATCTGATGGTTCTCATGGTCAATGAAGGCATCACCTTTGATGACCTTTACGAAGAACTGCGGAAGAGAAGACCACAATAGCACCCGTTGCCTGTCCCAGGACAGGTACCGGCTCCCTGACCGGCACCGGTACGAATGTAAAGGATGGAATCGGGAGCGGCTGTTAAAACGGCTAGTCCTCTTCAATTTCGGGGCGGCCGTGGCAATTTTGCCGTTATTCGGGAGTGCTCGACGTACAGCGACGAAAGTTTCCTTTTCCAGGGGCTTTCGTGGCAACTTTGTCCGCTATCTGTGAGGCAGGCCGTACGGCAATGAAAGTTGACATCTTTGGGAGGAGGCTTTTTTCGATGGCCTCTGATTGTCAAGCCTTACTCAGGGGTATTGTTTTGGCCCGGTGGCAGCACCCCGGAGATTTATGTTATCCTTTCCAAGGAATGAAGAATCAAGCGAAGTTTGGCAGCGGACAGATATGCAGAGTGAAGAGGCGAGGTTGTCGCAGAATTGCGCGCGAACATTACGAACGCGGTTTGACAGCCAATAATGCCTATGCTATAATCTCCCGTGCTTGTTGAACCGAGCGCTATTTTTTTATGTGCTCATTTTGTGCGCCATAAACTGATATAGACTCACTACGGAGGTAAGGGAATCATGGCAAAGTCTGGTGCCGCGGAGATTGTAATTCTGGCTTGCGACGAGTGCAAACAGAGAAATTACACCACTAAGAAGAACAAGAAAGCTCACCCCGCTCGACTGGAGATGAATAAATTCTGCAGACACTGTCGGAAGCACACGCTTCACAAAGAGACCAAGTAAGTGTCTTCAAGTGTGAAGAAGGGACATCGATATGGCGAATAAGTCGAACAACACTCCGAACAAAGCAGATCAGGCAGCGAAGGACGCGAAGTCCTCAGCCGGCAATTTGACTGCTCGTAAGGACAACGCAGTGAAGCCTAAGAAGACGACTGCAGCCGCTGCCAAGAAGGCTAAGCAGGAGACTACATTCCTGGCGAAGGTCAAGAATTTTTTCCGCGGCTTGCGCAACGAGCTTAAGCTGGTCGTCTGGCCTGACCGCAAGAAGGTCAAGGAAACAGCCTCGGTTGTGCTGGTCGTTGTTGCCTTGCTTGTAGCGGTAATTTTTGTGGTCGATTCGCTGATGACAGGTCTTCTGGGCGTGTTGGGCTTCAACGTCGCGCCTACAGCTCCGACAACAGCCTCCAGCGCAGTCGTTACGACAACAGCTCAAGCTGAGACTACAAGTGCTTCTTCGACGACCGTTGTCGTCACGAGCACTACTACTGCGAGCGGAAACTAATAGGAGAAGAGAATGGCAGATTTTATAGAAGAGAAGGATGCATCTGAGATCCAGTCGGCCGCAGATCCGGCCCTGAACGACGAAGTTGCAATCACCGAAGCCGTTGCGGAAGCAACTGAATCGGAAGTTTCTGCCGCCTCGGAGACCGGAGATGTAGAGACTGCTCCTGTTGAGCCTGAAGCCCCGGCATCCGTGCGTGACGATGCACTTTGGTACGTCGCCCACACGTATTCCGGTTATGAGAACAAGGTCAAGCAGACACTCGAACAGATCGTCCAGAACCGCAACTTGCAAGATTTTATCCAGGAGATTGAGGTCCCGGTCGAGGAAGTCGTCGAGATCAAAGAAGGTAAGAAGAAGACTTCTCTTCGTAAGATCTTCCCCGGCTACGTCCTGATCAAGATGGTCCTGAACGATGACATCTGGTACATCGTCCGCAACACGCGCGGTGTCACAGGCTTCGTCGGACCGAACTCGAAGCCCGTACCGCTGCAAGACGAAGAGCTTGCCATGATGGGCGTCAAGACCGATTGGGTACCCGATGTCGATTACGAAGTCGGTGATTCGGTGAAAATCATCAGCGGCCCGCTGGAAAGCTTCATGGGCAGCGTCGAGGAGATCAACTTCGAAAAGAAGAAGGTTCGCTTGATGGTATCCATGTTCGGCCGCGAGACACCGGTGGAGCTCGACTTCACCCAGGTTATGCGCCTGTAAAAGCTTTTACGTTACTTGTCTCTCCGCTTTGCGGAGTAGTAGATAAGCACGGCTTTGGCCGTGAAAGAATTTTGGGAGGTGGCTACAATGGCCAAAAAAATTACCGGATATGTAAAACTACAGATTCCAGCAGGTAAAGCAACGCCAGCGCCGCCGGTAGGACCAGTTCTTGGACAACACGGAATTTCGATTCCCCAGTTTGTTAAGGAATTCAACGAGAAAACTGCTGCTGATGTCGGCTTGATCATTCCTGTCGTCATCACGGTGTACGCAGATCGTTCGTACTCCTTTATCACCAAGACTCCTCCGGTTCCGGTTCTGCTGAAGAAAGCCTGCAACGTCGCTAAGGGTTCAGGTGTTCCTCAGAAGGACAAGGTCGCGCGCATCAAGCGTTCGGAAGTTCGCAAGATCGCCGAGCTGAAGATGAAGGATACCAATGCCGCAAGTGTTGAAGCCTGTATGGAAATGGTCGCAGGTACCGCACGCAGCATGGGCATCGTCGTCGAGAACGACGAGAGCTAAGGAGGGCAAGATGGCAAAAAAAGGTAAAAGATACCAGGACGCGATCAAGCTCCTGGACAAAGCCAGCTACGAACCGGCCGAAGCGGTTTCAGCAGTGAAGAAGACTGCTACCGCCAAGTTCGATGAGACCGTAGAACTGCACGTCCGCCTGGGCGTCGACTCTCGTCATGCTGACCAGCAGGTCCGCGGCACAGTCGTTCTGCCTCACGGTACTGGTAAATCCGTCCGCATCCTGGTCTTTGCCCAGGGTCAGCAGGCAGATCAGGCCAAAGCAGCAGGCGCAGATTTCGTCGGCGCAGCCGAACTCGCCGACAAGATTCAGAGCCAGAACTGGTTCGATTTCGACGTCGTCGTTGCTACACCTGATATGATGGGCGTCGTCGGTCGTCTCGGCCGTGTGCTTGGTCCTAAGGGCTTAATGCCTAATCCCAAGGCCGGCACGGTTACCATGAACGTTACCCAGGCTATTGAAGATCTCAAGGCCGGTAAGGTTGAGTACCGTCTGGACAAGTCGAACATCATTCACTGCCCGATCGGCAAGGCATCCTTCGGCGAAGAGCAGCTCCTCGAGAACTATCAAGCCCTCATGGAAGCAATTGTTCGCGCCAAACCCGCCGCAGCCAAAGGCCAGTATGTTCGCAGCGCTACGCTGACCAGCACCATGGGCCCTGCGGTTCGCCTGGCCACAGTGAAATAAGATATCTGCACCCGGGCCTTGCTTGAGGCAAGGCTCCGATTGCAATTTCACAAGCCGAATTTGCGGCATTTGCTTGACAAGTTTTGGCAAGCAAGATAATATTCTACAAGTGCCTAAGACAGCAGGAGCGCAAGTGTAACTTCCCCAGAGGAATCCTGCCGAGGAACGAGACCCTGAGAAGCCCTTCATGGGTGTTTAGTGTTTATCGTATCTCTCATGTCCGAAGGCATGAGAGATATTTTTTTACGAAGGAGGGTAAGACATGTCCAGTGAGAAGATTTTGAACGAGAAGAAGGCAGTTGTTTCTGCTTTGGCCCAAGAGTTCAAGTCTGCCCAGACCATGGTTTTGGCCGAATATTTAGGCCTGACCGTTGCTCAGGATACCGAATTGCGCAACACCTTGCGTGCTGCCGGTGTGAAATACAAAGTTGTAAAGAACACCATGGGCGTCCTCGCAGCTAAAGAAGCCGGTCTGGACGGCTTGGAAGAAGTCTTCAAGAGCTCTACTGCCGTAGCCTACAGTGACACAGACGTCATCGCACCGGCAAAAGTTCTGAAGAAGTTCGCTGACACACATCCGATTTACAAGATCAAGGGCGGCGCCAGCGTCGGTAAAGTCGTTTCTCTTGACGAGATTCTGGCTTTGGCCGACATACCGGAACTGCCGGTTCTGTACGGCAAACTGGTTGGCAGCTTGGTTTCCCCCATCGCGGGTCTCGCGATGATGGTCCAGGCCATCGCCGACAAATGTGTCGAAGAAGGCGCAGCTACAGCAGCTGAAGTTGTCGTAGGCAACAGCAGCGCAGCAGTTGAGAAGAAGAAGTGGCTCCGGCAGAAGTGGCCGCAGTTGTTGAAGAAGAAGCTCCGGCAGAAGCCGCTGAGTAATTAAAGGATTAGGAGGAATATCCATGGCTAGTGAGAAAGTAACAAAGTTTATCGAAGAGATCAAAGCCCTCAGCGTTCTTGAGCTGAACGATCTCGTGCACGCTTTAGAAGAAGAGTTTGGTGTTTCCGCTTCCGCTGTTGCGGTTGCCGGCCCCGCCTCTGCCGCCGCTGCAGAAGTCGAAGAGCAGACAGAGTTCACTCTGACCCTGACCAGCTTCGGCGCATCCAAGATCAACGTCATCAAGGTTGTCCGTGAGCTTACCGGTCTCGGCCTGAAGGACGCGAAGGATCTGGTCGACAACGTACCGAAGCCCCTCAAGGAAAACGTCAGCAAAGAGGAGCGCGAAGCAGCTGCTGCTAAACTCAAAGAAGCCGGTGCCGAAGTCGAGATCAAGTAAGATCCCGACTACAGGAATACGATATGATTACAAGGTCCGCCGCGAATTGTTCGTGACGGGCCTTTTTTGCGGGCCAAAATTAATCGCACGAGACGCAGCAGTAACCTCTCGATCCCGGTCCTGGGTGGGGATAGTGACTTACACTCAACGTAGTCGCTGGCTAGATTGCAGGTAGGGCTTTTCGCGTTTTTTTCTCGTTATCCTATTGACAGAAAATTGATTGATTGCTATTATCATTGAGCATGTTCCGGCTAAGCCGGTTTTCCAGCAGAGATGCGGAAGAGTGCTATGGCGGTATAGCTCAGTTGGCTAGAGCATTCGGTTCATACCCGAAGTGTCGTTGGTTCGAATCCGACTACCGCTACCAATTTTTATGGCCCGTTGGTCAAGCGGTTAAGACATCGCCCTTTCACGGCGAAGTCAGGGGTTC
>JAAYZH010000089.1 GCA_012514965.1 Clostridiaceae bacterium
AAGGTTGCGGACACCGATCGCGGAGATCATTCCGTAGAGGATCAGGGACACACCGCCGATAATGGCAACGGGGATCGAGCGGATCGCGCCGCTGACAGCCGGGAAGAAGGACAGCACGATTGCCAGAACCGCCGCCAGCTGCATGACGCGGGGATCGTAGACCTTCGTAAGGACCAGGACGCCAGTATTCTCGCCATACGTGGTGTTGGCAGGACCGCCGACAGCCGAAGCCATCGCCGTAGCAATACCATCACCAAGCAGGGTGCGATGCAGGCCTGGGTCCTTGATGTAGTTTTTGCCTGTCGTAGCACCGATCGCCGAGATGTCGCCGATGTGCTCCATCATGGTGGCCAGGGCCAAAGGCATGATCGTGATGATCGCGCTGATGTCGAACTTCATGAACTGTGCTCTATCCAGAGGCAGGGCAACGACCTTCGTGCCTTCCAGCAGGGAGAAGTCGACTTTGTCCATGGCCAAAGCCAGTGCGTAGGAAATGCCGATGCCGAGGATGATGGGAATGATTTTCGCCATACCCTTGCCATAGATATTAAAGATCACTACAACAGCGATCGCGACTACAGCCAGAAGCCAGTTCGAGCTGGCGTTGCTGATGGCGGAAGGAGCGAGGATCAGGCCGATCGAGATGATGATGGGACCCGTGACCACCGGCGGGAAAAAGCGCATAACTTTGCGCACGCCGAAGAACTTAATGAAGCCCGCCATCACCACATAGACGAGACCGGCAAAAAAAACGCCGCCACTTGCGTAGGGCAGCATCTCGAGATTCGACTTGCCGTCGATCAATGGCGCGACCGCCGCGTACCCGCCCAGAAAGGCGAACGAGGAGCCCAGGAAAGCAGGCACCTTGCCCTTGGTCAAAAGATGAAACAATAGTGTGCCCAAACCGGCCATCAGGAGCGTCGTCGAGACATCCAAGCCCGTCAGGAGAGGAACCAGAATCGTGGCCCCAAACATAGCGAATAGGTGCTGCGCGCCGAGAATCAATGTCTTCCCCGGTGAAAGCTGGCGAACATCCCAGATCGGGTCCTGGCCAAGCTCTGTACGCTTCGTAGACTGTGCAATCTTCATAGCAATCCCCCTTGAATTTGATCCCCGATATTATTGCACAAGATCGGCTCTCTGTCTAAGGTGAATCCCGGCGCGGGCCTCTGAATTTTTGCGCAGCTACGGGAATTGCGGCCAGCTACCGGGTGCGGCCGAAAGTCCCCGTTCATGAGCGGCGTTGGTCCTCGCCTGCGTAAACGTGTGGTGGTTATACCACACGTTTACTTGTCTGCGGAGACTTGCTCATGAAGGGGGACTTTTCTCAGGCGCAGCGCGGGTGAAGAAGTAGGTAGATTATAGGTAGATTAATCGTTATCTTTTATTTGAGGGGCTGTTGTGGCAGCTTTCACCGGCATTCATGCAGCTCCCGGGTGCGGCCGACATAATAACAGCAGCCCCAAAGCAGGAGCTGCTGTCAGCAGAGGGAATCAGGCAGTCTTCACGCCTAATCGTCTATATCGTCATCGTCATCTTCATCTTCATCATCATAATCGTCGTCGTCATCGTCATGATCATCATCATCGTCCCCATACGTGGCGCGTGAGGTCTGGCGGGTCGTGGGTCTGGCCGTTGCGGTAGGCTGGGCAGTTGTCACCTGAGGCCTCGTCTGAATGATGATCGTCGCCTGGTCGTCGTCGTCATCATCGTCGTCCCCATGCTGCTCTCTATGTGTATTCTGGTATTGTTCTGTGGCCGTAGTCTGGATAATGACCGTGGCACGTGTCTCCTCGTCATCATCGTCATCATCATCTGAGTCAAAGGGCGTCGAAGTCAGCGTTTCACCGGCGGCTGGATCACCGCTTGTCGCGGCGGTATCAGCGTCATCGAGCAGAAGCTCATCATAAGCGCTGAAGGCGTAGCTGCGGCGGCTCACCGAAACCATGTCGCCGGTTTTGGCATCGAGAAGAAGCTCATACTCCACTCCGTCCTTAAGCAAAGTGATTTCGTAGACTGCCTGCTCATCGTCCTCGTCGAGGTCGAGACCTGTGATCACCGCGCCGTACACCTGCTGGCGGGCAAGAGCCTCGATGGAAGCCACATTCATGTAGCCCTTTGCTTCAATTACGCCTTCGTAGTCGACATCGTGCTGATCTAGCGTCAAGAGGATCTTGCTGTCGGCCTTCATTTTGTATTTGGCCAAAGTCCCCCGCTCCGCATCGTACACTGCGAAGCCTGTGAAATTGCCCTGGGTAAAACGGAGGTAATATTCATAGCCGCCGTCGGCCTGGTCCAGAACGAGTTCGTCGAGAACCGCCTCAGGGAAGTCCACACCGAACTGCTCACGAACCGTTCCCTTCGTCACGGAGACTGCTTTGGCAGCGCGGTAGCCGATGCGCTGCGATTCTACACGGCGTACAGGGCCGTCACCGCGCAGCTCGACTTCGTACTTGCTGCCCGTCTCGGTATCAAACCACTTGAACTCATAGCCATCATCATCCGTTTCGCCGGCCAGATACGAAGCACTGTCGGGAACATACGTTGCCGCGATTTTTTTGGCCTCTTCCTGGCTGATCGCCTTGACGCGGTCACTGTTTAGATATAGTCCAACGACGGCAATGGCCAAAGCCAGCAGGATCGCTGTCGCAATTGCGATCTTCCTGCGCAGGTTCTGAGCACGCTGAGCCACCGGGGCCGAAACGACTCGCTTGTCTGCTGTTTTTTTCATAACTCCTCCTTGAGTCTATAAAGAGGCAGATACTGCCAAAGGTATTGATTACTATCCATAGTGTAGGCAGCCAAGATGAGAGGTAGATTAAAACACAAAAAAAGTCACAGGAGATTTTCTCACACGTTCTCGGCTGTGCATGTAAAATAGAGCATAAGAGATCTTTCTCAGCCAGTAAGGCCAGCGAGAGGAGGCAGAATCCCTATGCGCATTTTCTACGCCGAAGACGAACGCGACATTCTCGAAAGCACCACGCGCCACCTGAAGGCCGAAGGCCACAGTGTCGACACCTGCAGGCGCGGTGATGAAGCCATGGATTATCTGGAAATGACCGAGTACGACGCCGTCATCCTCGACATCATGCTGCCCGGCCTGGACGGCCTCGAGATTCTCCGCCGCCTGCGCAAGGCCGGCAGCACCGTCCCTGTGCTCCTCCTGACCGCCCGGGACGCCATCCGGGACCGCGTCGGCGGCCTCGACGCCGGAGCCGACGACTACCTCACGAAGCCCTTCGCTTTCGCTGAGCTGTCCGCGCGCTTGCGCGCCCTGTTCCGCCGCCCCCAGACCGACGAGCCGTTGAGCAACATCCGCCGCCTGGCCGACCTCAGCCTCGACCAGGCCACCCACGAAGTGCGCCGAGGCGAGATCTCCATCAATCTCTCGGCCAAAGAATTCGCCATCCTTGAATATATGCTGCGCAACCAGGGGCAGGTTCTATCCCGTGAACAAATCGAGCAGAACGCCTGGAGCTATGACTTCATCGGCGGCAGCAACGTCGTCGACGTCTACATCCGCTATCTGCGCAAAAAGATCGATGACGGCTTCTCCCCCAAACTCATCCACACCGTCCGCGGCGCTGGTTACGTACTCAAGGAGGAAACCTGATGGCCACACAGGCAGCCCCGGAACCCGAGCGTGTGGAGCGTGTGGAGCGTGTGGAGCGTGTGGAGCGGGCCGATCGCAGCGAGCGTGCCGAGCGTGTGGAGCGCCCCAAGCGCAGATCGGTCTCGAAAAGTCTCACACTCTTCTACACCGTTTCCCTCCTCTGTCTGCTCTTGATTCTCTACTTCTTCCTCTATCTCTTCACCAATCGCATCACTACCTCGGCCTCACAGCCCCTGCTCGAAAAAGCCGTCCGCGAGACCGTGAACGCAATGGTATTCGAGGAAAATACCATCCTGATCGACGAAGACATCGACCTCTTCTATGACGGCGTCAGCCTCATCCTCTACGACTCCTCAGGCGAAGTCATTCTCGGCGGCCTGCCCAACAGCTTCCCGGCAGAGATCACCCTCGTGAACGACCGGCACCGCCTCATCGAAAGCGAAATCAACTGGAATGTCTACGACCTCTTTGTCCAATACAAAGGCACCGGCCTCTGGGTCCGCGGCATGTATTCGTTGAGTTCCGCCGACCAATTCGCAAGCAATCTCACCACAGCCCTGGCCATCAGCTACCCCATCCTGATCGCCCTCGTCATTCTCGCCGGTTACCTCATCACCAAGCGCACCCTCAAGCCCCTGGAAGATCTCTCTGCCAAGGTCAAAGAAATCGGCAGCGGCAGCGATCTCCGCACACGTCTGCCCGCCGCCCCCACCGGCAAGACCAACGAAATCACCCTCCTCTCCGAAAACTTCAACGCCATGCTGGACCGCCTGCAAAACAGCTTTCTCAAAGAGCAGCAATTCACTTCAGATGCCTCGCACGAGCTGCGCACCCCCGTCGCGGCAATTCTCGCCCAGGCCGAGTCCGGTCTGATCCCCGGCACCACCACAGAAGAGAAGAATCATTCGCTCGAGCGTATTCGCGGCCAAATCCAAAACATGGACACCCTCATCAACCAGCTGCTGGAGCTGACCCGCGGCGACCGCGGCACTGCCGATGTCGCCTTTGGCAGGCTCAACTTCTCCGAACTCACCGAAATGGTCTGCGAATCCCTGCAGGAATCCGCCGCCGATCGTCGCATCACCCTGCAGAGCCGCCTGGATGAAGCCGTCTTCGTCCGGGCCGACGAGGTCCTGCTGATGCGGGCCGTAATCAATCTTGTCAACAACGCCATCCAGTACGGTCGGGAGGGCGGCTTCGTAACGCTCGACCTGCGTCGCGACGGCCCCCTGGCCTTGCTGAGCGTCACCGACAACGGCATCGGCATCGCCGAAGCTGACTTGCCACACATATTCGACCGCTTCTATCGCGTGGGCCGGGACCGTGGCCAAAGCGGCACCTACAGCTCAGGCCTCGGCCTTTCGATGGTCAAATGGATCGCGAAAGTTCACGAGGGCAGTATCGAGGTGAACTCCACCCTCAACGCCGGCTCCCAGTTCTTGCTGCGCCTCCCGCTGGCAGAGGACTAGGGCGGCGCAGGAGGGTTGGAGGGTCGGGGGGCGCGGCGGCCGCGGGGGCGAGGGGTCGGAGGTCGGAGGTCGGAGGTCGGAGGTCGGAGGTCGGATTACAGCGGTTTTTGTCATTTCAAGGCCGCCTGGTGACAAAAATCTTCCTAATCCGAGATTGCGGGTCAAACCTAGTTCAATATTTCCTATTATTTTACTGTCTAGAGTAGTTTTATAGGTTTTCTTGAACTCGCCGGGTCGGATTACAGCGGTTTTTGTCATTTCAAGGCCGCCTGGTGACAAAAATCACTGGCGTCCCCGTGACAAACCCCTCCGCCCCCCGTGACAAAGACCTCCGCCGCGGCGAAGGTCTTTGCAGAGATCCAGGAAAGAGCTGCTTTTACTTGTTCGAATAACCGCCGTC
>JAAYZH010000014.1 GCA_012514965.1 Clostridiaceae bacterium
AATCGATTTGCCCGAACCGGTAAGCGATGACATGGGAGCGGAGAATATCCCTCTTGATGTCATCTATGAGGACGATGCGCTCATGGTGATCAACAAGCCGCAAGGCATGGTGGTGCACCCCGGTGCGGGACATCACTCCGGTACACTGGTCAATGCTTTGCTGTACTACAGCGGAGAAGAACTTTCAGATGTGAACGAAGGTGAGCGACGCGGCATTGTCCATCGTCTTGACAAAGACACTTCCGGACTTCTCTTGGTGGCGAAAACGAATCTGGTTCACCGCCGTCTTGCCGCAGCGCTGCAGAAACACGAGATCGTCAGAATCTACGAAACGATTGTGTACGGACACTTTGGCGAGAAGGCCGGCATCGTAGATGCACCGATTGCCAGAGACAAGCAAAACCGTCAGCGCATGGCAACGGCCGCGGACGGCCGTCCGGCCCGCACACATTTTCGACTGGTTTCTTCCTTGCAGCATGGGTCTTATCTTCGTGTGCGCCTCGAAACCGGTCGAACACACCAGATTCGCGTGCATATGAAATTTATCGATCATCCTGTGGTAGCAGATCCCATCTATGCTCCCAATCGAGAGAATTTTGGTCTGTCCGGCCAGTGCCTCCACGCTGCCGAACTGACTTTTGTCCATCCGCTGACCAAAGAAGCGATGCGTTTCACTGCGCCGCTGCCAGACTGGTTTACGCAGACTCTTGATCGTCTGGGTTACGATGAAAGTCAGCGCATTCATTGGCCCGAAGAATGGCCTGACGAGGAATTTGATGAGTGAGAAACGGCACGGCATAAAAAGACGTTTGCTCTATCGACTTGGCGAGTTCTCTATCAAGGGTGATTCAGGGGAGCAGGCAGCTGAGATGTCCGGCTTGTCTGTGAAAACCAGACGAAATTTATCCCTGCTTGCTGTTTTTTTTATGGTTGCCATTCTGATTACAAGCGCCATCAATCGTCTAGTGCAGCAGGAGAAGGCCAAATCGGTACCAGCCAGACAGATAGAAAGCTTGCAAGCGCAGCTTAAAGAGGCCAAACACCAAAACGAACTTCTCCTGATCGAAAATGAAGCGCTCAGCGCGGAATTCAATCGTACACGTAACGAAATTTTCGAAAAGCTCAGCGAAACGACACCCGAAAATCAGGTATTGCTTCAGGAATACCAGGCAGCCTCGGTGATGGCGGGCATGACGGATTATGATGGCCCCGGCTTGCGGGTGGTGTTACGCGACAAAGAAGGCATACGGTATGATCAGAGTACTTCAGCTTCTGAAATCGTCCATGACGCAGACATCCGTTACATTGTTGACTGGTTCAAGCGAAATTATGCGGACGCAATCGCTGTCAACGGCGAGAGGCTTTCGCCTATGAGCCCTCTGTTATGTACGGGTCCTTCTGTATTAGTAAACAGAGTCTACCAGTCCAGTCCTTTTGTGATTGAGGCCGGTTGCAACGCGGAGGCGTTGTTGCCGCTCTTGACAGAATCGACAGGTGTCAAGCTTTTGCTTGAACGCGGAATACGGGTAGACATCAGCCTTGACCCGACCTTGCACGTTCCATCACAGCAGGATCTAGTCTATGTAGATGTACAGGTAAATAAACTGGGAGGTGCTAAATGAAAGTAAGCAAGAGAAAATCAGCAGCCTGGTGGGCCATGGTCATCGGCTGCCTTGTCCTGGGTTTTTTGGCAGCTCTGCAGATGAAGAACCTGATCCAATTACGTGCGCTTAATCTTTATGGCAACAATGACATCGAAGCTCTGCAAGACCAGATTCAGGGCTTGAACCTCGCCAACAACGAGCTCAAACAACGCAACGACGCCCTCAATCAGAATCTGCAGGAGCTTGCCCAGGCAGGCAATGCCGACGACGCGCAGCTGAATTTCTATCGCTCGGAGATCAGCCGCTTATCCATCTATGCCGGCTTGACTGACGTCAAGGGGCCGGGCGCGATTATATCTATAGCCACCGCTTCACCTGAGGCCTACGTCGACGCAGCCTCGCTCCTTGTTATTGTCAACAGCCTGCGAGCCAATGGTGTGTACGCAATTTCCATAAATGGCCAAAGAGTCGTTGCGCTTACCGAAATCAGCCCTACAGGCAGCGGTCCGCGCCAGAACATCGTCATGAACGGTACGAATATCACCAGCCCTGACGGATATGAAATCCGGGTGATCGGAGAACCCCAGAAGCTACAGGACTTTTATGCCATTCAGTCCGGTATCTGGAACAACCTGCGCGCACAAGGCTGCACAATCCAGATAAACTATCCGGAAGAAATCCAGATACCCGCCCTCCCGAAAGACAGTCCTGCCTATCGTCAGAACCTTTTGGAGACGGTAGATACAGACTAAGCATGCTATAATTTTGGCAAGTTTTTGCAAAAGGAGTCGACAAACAAGCACGTGGAGCAAGTAGTCAGAATTGATAACAGCAAGGTTGTGCAAGAAGTTCTGGGCAGTGTGAACCGCAATGCCAGGACGATTGAACGTCATTTTAATGTGGAGATCGAGCCTGATGCCGCCGGTATCAGAGTGTCAGCCTCGAGACTGCCGGACCTGACCAAAGCAGTGAACGTTCTTGAGAAGCTCTCGAATTTAAGTGCTGAGGGAATACCGATCAGTGATCAGCTCTCGTCTTACCTCACCGACGCAGCCGCAAACGAACGAGAAGCGGAATTAGTCGGTTACCATCCGGGCTGGGTTTGCCTCAATGCCAAAGGCAAGCCGGTGATGTCGAAGACTCAGGGGCAAGCCAATTATGTTTCGCAAATGCGCAAGCATCCCGTGACCTTCGCCATTGGGCCAGCCGGAACGGGCAAGACCTATCTGGCTGTAGCTTTGGCAGTGCAAGCGTTTCGCAAGCACGAGGTGGACAGAATTATTCTTACACGTCCTGCTGTCGAAGCAGGGGAGCGGCTGGGGTTCTTGCCCGGCGACCTCCAGAACAAAGTAGACCCTTATATGCGCCCGCTTTATGACGCGCTCCAGGACCTGATGGGAACCGAACAATATATTAAGAATCTGGAAAAGAGTCTGATCGAAGTGTCTCCTTTGGCCTATATGCGCGGGCGGACACTCGATAATTCCTTTATCATTCTGGATGAAGCACAGAATACGACTCCGGAGCAGATGAAGATGTTCCTGACCCGTATCGGTTTCGATTCCAAGGTGGTTGTAACCGGAGACGTTACGCAGGTGGACTTGCCGCGTCAGATTCGTTCCGGATTGATGGAAGCCAAGCGAATTCTCAAGGGAGTCGACGACCTGGCCTTCGTCGAGCTGACTGCACGTGATGTCGTGCGCAATCCAATCGTTCAGAGAATCATCCAGGCCTACGAAAAGCACGACCAGCAGTCGCAAGTCAGATCTGAGCGCAGACCAAGTACTACGAAAAGGGGTCATCGTGATAAAAGGAATTAAGCTGCGCCATATCCTCATCGCGCTGGCGGTTCTTCTGCTTTCCGCCTCGGTTATTTTTGTCCTTTACCAGGCAGCAGTACCCGTCGGCTATGATATTTCGGTCGGCGA
>JAAYZH010000090.1 GCA_012514965.1 Clostridiaceae bacterium
AGTTCATCGAATACGAAGAAGGACATAAGGTTGCCTGCCACCTGTATCCCCAAGTAAGCAATGCAAAATAAGAAGACTGAACTGAACGAATCCAAGAAGACAGCGCAAAAGAAAGCTGACTTTATTGACGACGGACGTGTAATCGCAGACATGTCGGTAGGGGGCATGCCGCGTTCATTACCCGAAACACTTATCGGTGGTAAACGACCTAAACTTGCCAAGCTGGATCACCTGGGACGACCGATCGACGACGGTTCAGAACCAGTAAAACTGACCAAAGAAGAGAAGAAAGCAATACGCCGCGGTGTCATGAAAGCCTATCTGCTTGTGGGTATTGGATCCGCTGTATTGTTTACAATCCTGTTCGTTTTGTTGTACTTCTTCTGGCTCCGTTGAACGTTGCGGTTCTAGACCGGGCTACTTATCAGATACACGTAGATACGTAAAGAAAACCGGCTGTCACAATTTGTGACGGCCGGTTTTGGTCATCCTGATGAAAAGAAGCTTTATAGCGTTTCCAGGATCGCGCGGCAAGGGCTGCCTTCCCGGCCTTGCAGCAGGAGGGGCAAGGCTAGAATCGAGTAGGAACCTGCCGGCACTTCAGCCAGTCTGGCATCTTCGAGAACGCCTATTCCTGCGCCCAGGATGATGCTGTGGACTTTGTGGTCCGGATCTCCGCGTTCGATACTCATCGCATCGATCCCGAGTGAGAGAATACCGATGTCGCGCAGATACAGCGCAGCATCTTCAGCTAGACAGATAAACTCCGGGTTAAAGTGCTGCTCGAAGGAATTGCGGGTTTTGAACAAGACACGTTCGCCTGCTTTGATTCCCAGCGGCTCCAGGTCCGCCCTCGTGATACGACGGTCTAGACTGCTAAGGTCGTAGACCCGGCAGGGGCCGACAAACAGCTCAAGATCGAGTGTGTCGACGGAAGCTCCGCCTTCGACCATATGCAAGGGGGCATCCATGTGAGTCCCGGTGTGAAGATTTGTAAAAATAGTAGATTCGTTGTAGTTGTTCTGTGCGTACACACCGACCCATTCGTAGCGGGGCTGTTTTTCGTCTCTGTCTTTGTAAACGGCCATACCCGGTTCAACAGGGCGGCTGATATCGTAAATCATGGCGTTTCCTTTCGTACATAACTCAGGTAAGAGTCTCTGTTTCGTTGACCCAGCTCCGACCGCTCAGGGCCAGAAGCTCCTCTGCTGTGGCCGGACCCCAGCTGCCGCGCGCATACAGCTCCGGTACCATGCCAGCAGCATCCCGCTTTACGCGGAGCTCGTGAGCCCACTTCCAGCTGCTGACGATTTGCTGCCAAGGGGTGAAGTATTCTCTTTGGCCTTCGTAGGCGGCGAAGAGCAGTCGTTCGTAGGCTTCCGGCGTATTGCTGTGTGCTTCGAGGTTGCAGCTTTGGCAGAAGTTCATATTCACTTCCGTAGTCTCACTGCGACTGCCGGGCTTCTTGATAATGAAGGACAAGCCGATGCCCTCCTGTGGTTGAATCTCAATGTGGAGGCGATCAGCGGTGCCGACGTCGCCATTCTTGCGGAAGTTGATCGTGACGAAGGTTTTGCGCTCCTTGAGGGCCTTGCCACTGCGAAGGTAGAAGGGCACCCCCCTCCAGCGTTCATTGTCTATCCACACTCGCAGGGCAGCATAGGTCTCGGTGTTGCTGTTATCGGCTACTTCCTTCGTGTCGCGATAGCCTTCATACTGACCCAGGACCAGCTGACTGCCAATATCATCGTCCGGGGCACGCAAGGCCAGCAGCAGGTCTTCCTGTGATTGCTGGAATTCCGGACTGTCAATGTTCTCGACATCTTCCATCGCAACAATGGTCAGGATCTGGAATAAATGTCCCCGAATCATGTCCTTCAAGGCACCGGTTTCGTCGTAGTAAGCACCTCGTGAGCCGATGTCGATTTCTTCGAGAGCACTGATCTGCACGGAATCGATCGAGTGACGATCCCAGGCTGCCCGGAAGACTGCGTTATTATGGCGCAGCGTGCTGATGTTCTGGACCATTTCTTTGCCCAGATAATGATCAATGTGATAGATCTGTTTCATGCCAAAGGCGGCGGATAACTTATTCGTGATCTCCCGGGCTTCGTCTAGATTGCTGCCGAAAGGTTTCTCGATAATCACGCGACACTCTCCCCGCAGACAACCTGTATTGAGCAGATTGTCGGCAATAACGGGGAAGAAGCGGGGGGCTACAGAGAAGTAGAAGAGGTATCGTGTGGGCTCGCCGTCTCTCCAGTGCTTTTCGTCATAATAGGCGAAAAGACGCTGGTATTCTGTGCTGTCTACAAAATCTATCTGGAGGTAGTCGATGTGAGCTGCAAAAGCCGCGAAACTGGCGTCGCTTACAGGGAAACGGGCGAATTTGCGTACCCAGGGCTCGATTTCGGCTAGGTATTCGTCACGAGTCCAGTCTCGACGGCCCAGAGCCAAGAAGATCGCGGTGTCCTTAACCAGACCTCGAGAAAACAGATTATAGAAAGCCGGCATCAGCTTGCGATAACTGAGGTCACCTGTGGCACCGAAGATGGTGTAAACAACGTGATGCATAGACTACTCCTCGTCCGTCTGCGGCCACTCGTGATGATAAATCCCTTCGCGATCCGTACGCTGGAACGTGTGAGCGCCAAAGTAATCACGCTGCGCCGAGATCATATTCGCGCTGCTGCGAGCGGCACGAAGCTGATCGTAGTAACTAAGCGCTGCGGCGTAGGCAGGCACCGGGAGACCGGTGGCAATCGTCGAGGCAAGAAGGCTTCGCAAGGCCGGGATTCCGGCTTCCAGCGTGGCGCGGAAGGCAGGGGCCAGCAGGAGATTCGGCAGGTCACTGTCAGCAGCGTACGCTTCCATGATCGGGGAGAGCAGAGCGGAACGAATAATGCATCCGCCGCGGAAAGTCGCTGCGATGGTGCGATAGTCGAGGTTCCAGTGATAGGCCTTCGCAGCGGCCCGATAGAGCGAGAAACCCTGGGCGTAGGCGAGCAGACGTGCGGCGAGGAAAGCTTGCGCGAGACTGGCCTTGTCTGGCAAAGAGGATGCCTCAGTGAGAGCGCCTTGAGGAAGTTCGGCTTCCGCTCGTACGCGCAGGCCTTTGTCCATGCTCATATAGCGCGCATTGAGACCGGCGGTCAGGATAGAGAGATCTACACCGAGTTCGAGACCTTCTTCATTGGTCCATTTGCCGGTGCCTTTCTGACGGGAAATATCGAGGACTTTGTCCAGCAGATACTTGCTGCCGGTCGGGGCTCCGCTGCTCCGCAGTTCCAAAGCGATCGGATCTTCCTTAAGACTGCTATCGAGATCGATGGAAGGATCAGCCGGATCCTCTTCGCGCAGAATGCGTACCGTGATCTCGCTAAGGTAGGAAGAGAGCTCCCCCTGATTCCACTCCTCGAAGATGGCGGCGATGGCTTCGTTGTCTAGTCCGCCTGTGTGTAAGATGTAGTAGAGCTCCGCGATCAGTTCCATGTCCGCGTACTCGATGCCGTTGTGGACCATTTTTACATAATGTCCTGCTCCGCCTTCACCCATCCAGGCACAGCAGGCAGCGCCATCGGGTGCTTTCGCCGCGATTGCCTCCAGGACCGGAGCAGCCAGTTCGTAAGCAGTCTTGTCACCGCCAGGCATGATGGCTGGGCCAAAGCGCGCCCCGCTCTCGCCGCCGGATACACCGACGCCTAGAAAACGGAAGCCTGCTGCGGCTACTTCCTCACTGCGGCGTTGGCTGTCCTTGAAGAAGGAGTTGCCACCGTCCATGATGAGGTCACCCGGTTCGAGCAAAGGGAGAAGGTCGGCAATCAGGGTGTCGACGGGCGGACCGGACTTGACCATCAGAAAGAGGCGACGCGGTGTCTTCAAGCTGGCGATGAGCTCTTCGAGAGTCTCGCAGACAATCAGGTTCTGCTCAGGATTCTCGGCTGCTGCCTCGTGGGCTTTGCTTGCCGTCCGGTTGTAAATCGCCGTACGGAATCCGTGATCAGCCATGTTCAGGGCGAGATTCTTGCCCATGACTGCCATTCCCAAAACGGCGATGTCGGCGATAGCTGTTTGCTTGTTCGTCATATTTCACACCTCTTTCGTCAATTGTTTTCATTTTAGCCCAGATCAAGCGACGACTGCTTACCACCCGTTACGTTGTGCTACAATTGCAACGAAATGGAAGCTTTGGCACCGTTTCTAAACTATTTTATGGTAATTATACTATTTGACCCGACAGGGCGTCAGTACAATTGTGGGACAGGTGGAGAATGGCTGGAATATCAGTTGAGAAGATTCTTGCGTACGCGGACTTAAGCGGACATGTTCAGAGCGGCAGACTAAGTGAACAGGATTTTCGCCGCAGCCTGGATGCAAGCTTGGTGTCGTTGCCGCCTTGCCGGCAGGTGAGCGCTGATTCGCGAGAGGTAAGCGCCGGTTGCCTTTTTGTCGCGGTGCGGGGCTTGCGGACGGATGGACATCGATATTTGGCCTCGGCTTTGGCCCAAGGCGCTTGTGCCGCGGTAGTCGAGACGGAAGATCCTGAACTCCCTATCCCCCAGCTTGTTGTATCGGACACCGCCAGTCTGTACCCTCTGCTTTGCGCGGCGTTTTATCACACTCAGCAGGAGGATGTCAGATATATCGGCATTACCGGCACGAATGGCAAGACGACCACTGCGCAGATGGTCGCTTGGCTGCTAAACCAGAACAAGGTTCGCACAGCGTATATCGGTACGAACGGCGTCAGTCACCCGGCGCTGCAATTGCCTCATCTGGCTCATACGACGCCAGAGCCGGCCGCTTTGCATCGCCTGATCCGCAGCCTGCTGGACGCAGGTACGGATTGCCTGGTGATGGAGGTCTCTTCGCACGCACTGGTCCAGAAGCGGGCAGATGGCATTCCTTTCAGCATCGCGGCGTTTACGAATCTTTCACACGAACATTTGGATTATCACGGTGACATGGAGGCGTACGCGTCTGCGAAGGCCATGCTCTTTGAACGTTTGCCTGCCGGCGGGACTGCAATCCTGAACGGACAGGAGCCCGCGTCAGCCTTGATGGCTTCAGCAGGCCCGGCTGCACAGCTCTGGTACTCACTGGAAGACGAAACAGCTGACCTCTTCGCGGATGCTCTGACTACAGATGATACGGGCACCCAGCATTTTACTTTGCATTACGCAGGCGAGTCGCATGCGGGCTGTTTGCCTTTGCCCGGTCGATACAATGTCGAGAATGCATTGGCAGCACTGGGTGTTTGCCTGGCTCAAGGAGTGGGAATCGAGAGCCTTTTGGCCGCTTTGGCAAGTTTCCCCGGCTCACCTGGACGCATGCAGTTCATCGATCTTGGGCAGCCTTATAAGGTGGTGATTGATTTTGCCCACACAGAACAAGCCCTGCACGGCTTGCTGCAAAGCCTGCGGCCTATGGTGAAGGGACGATTGATCCTCTTGCTGTCCGTACGCGGCGACAGAGAACGTGACAAACGCAGTGCTATGGGGAAGGCTGCTGTGGGGGGTGCCGATAAGGTCTATGTGACCTTGAAGGACAGCGGTCTGGAATCACCACAACAGATTCTTGAGGATTTGACCTTGGAACTGAGTCCGGACCAGTACACACTGGTCCCGATTCGCCAGGAAGCGATTCGCCGAGCTGTGGCAGAGGCGGAGGCCGGTGATGTCATCGCTGTGATGGGTCTGGTGAATCCTGAATCATTGCAGGCTGGACGCTTGTCATATTATCAGGACGACTCTGCTTACCTCAAGGCCTGCATCAGCGAAAGGCTCTTGCGCGAAGGTCCTTGGTCGGACGTTGTGAAGGGCGCGATCGATTGTTGACCTCAACAAGGGGCTCAGAGCTCAAGGCTTGAAACGGTTGGGGCTTCGACGGCTGCAGCCGCGTTCCGGGCCACGCGTTTCTTGTTGATTTCAATTAAACGCAGCAAACGCGGACGATTGTAACGCTGAATAATGATAAAGGGCGCCTGAATCAGGAAACTAAGTGCAAAGACCAAGAGGAACAAGCCCGGCGGATTCCACAGGGCAAAGAACAAGGTCTCTACGATGGAACGGACATGATGACTCTCACCAAGCCGGGTTTCGAACACAAATTGTTCCAGGTATTCAGGATCCAGAGATTTTAAATGTTTTTTGTCAAAATTATTCAGCGAATTTACGGCAGGTAAGAAATCCCTCCAGCAATTCACCCGGAAGTATTTTTCGTAGAATTTGCCGCCGTCTTCCCATTTGTACGTAGCAAACCAGAGGCGGTCGGCTGTGAACCAGCGTTTGGGCAAAATGTAGTCAACGAAAATGCGCAAGGTTTGCAAGACTGCGTACACAATCACATCGAACCAAAAAAGTTCCCAACCGGAGGCAATCGAAAAGAGCATGCACTTCCTCGCTTAGCTTGGCTTGCCTCAGCGGCTGTACCTTACTGTCATTACAAATTAAGTGTATTGTAGTCATTCGGAACAAGCACCGCAACAAATCCGCGCTTTCCATGTTAGAATTAGCTTGCTACTCACGAAAGGAGTTCATATCGGTGGGACAGACACTAGTTACGATTGTTGTACCGATTTATAAGGTCGAGAATTTCTTATCACGATGTCTGGACTCGATCATCGCGCAACACTATCGGCCCCTGGAAGTGATTTTGGTCAATGATGGCTCTCCTGATGATTGTCAGCGAGTCATTGACCGCTACGTCGCGAATTATCCTGACCTCTTCATCGCTGTACGTCAGGAGAACCAAGGGCTGGGTCCGGCTCGCAATGCAGGCATGGCCCTCGCCACAGGTGAATGGCTGGGTTTCATCGACTCAGACGATTATGTGGAGCCGGATTACATAAGCGCGATGGTTGAACTGGCCGAGGCGAAAGGCGTCGATATTGTTGTCTGCAATTTTTACCTGGAGTCTCCCACCGGCAAGAGGTTTCCTTTTCCGCTCATGACGCAAGCCCGCGAACTTAGCGGTGAACGGGCAGCCAAGCAATCGCTCAATCTCTTGACCGTGCCTAATTTTGCCTGGAACAATCTTTGCCGTACCAGCCTCTTTCGCGACAATCATATCCAGTTTCCAGCCATCAACTATGAAGATGTCGCGATAACCGTGCCGCTCCTGGTACGCGCCGGCAAGGTGGCGATTCTGCAAAAACCTTACTACCACTATTGTCAGCGCGACAGCAGCATTGTAGGGCATTTCAACGAGCGCAATGTGCATGACTATCTTCTTGCAGTCGAGCTGGTAGCCGATTTTTTATTAGAGAATCAGCTCTTACCAGAGTGGAATGGTGCTTGGAAACGCTTTTTGCGCCATGTGCGTATGCAATTGACGTTGCAGATCTGGCTGCAAATTATCGAACTTCCAGTCTCCCGGCGCTTTCGCTTAGTCAGGGAAGCGCGGGGCAGTGTTAACAGGATCAGAAGAGAGGCGGCTTCCGCTCTGGAAGCTCGTAGTAAATAATGAATATTTGGGACATTCTTTTACGGATTACACAATTTATTTTCGCGTTTTTGGGCCTCTTTGGCCTCTATAATTTGCTTGTGACATTGCCGATCTTTCTGCGGTACAAGACTCCGACGGGGCCAAATGAACCTCTTCATCGTTTTGCTGTCGTGATCAGCGCGCGTAACGAGGCGAAAGTGATCGGCAATCTCATCGCTTCACTACGCAAAATGACCTATCCTCAGGCATACTTCGAGATTTTCGTGATTGCCGACAACTGTACGGACGAGACCGCGGCAATCGCCCGCGGAATGGGCTGCCATGTCTACGAACGATATGATACGGCACATCAGTCGAAGGGCTATGCGCTGAATTGGTTTTTTAACCGGTTTTTTGCTGAACACAAGGGGGAATTCGATTCTTGCTGTGTAATCGATGCCGACAATGTTGTTTCCGCAGACTTCCTGACACATATGAACCAGCAGCGTAACCGCGGCGAACGTGTGATTGTGGGCTACCGAATAGGGAAGAATCCCACGTCCGGTGTCCTTGCCGGCTGCAACAGTTTGTTCTGGCTCCTGCAGAGACGAGGACATGACCATCCTCGCGCGATCGCGAACCGCAGCCTGCTTTCTGTCGGCGGCACGGGTTTTGTCTTTGACCTGTCACTGATTGAAGAGAGCGGATGGAACACCCGGTCCATCACAGAGGA
>JAAYZH010000091.1 GCA_012514965.1 Clostridiaceae bacterium
CAGGGTAGTGTCCGCTGCAACCTGATCAGGTGTAACGCCTTCGCCAAAAATCTTGCCGACCTCGTCTTCATTACGATAGTTGCCGTTAACGTTGTCGATGATCTCCTGCGCAAACTTCTCGCCTGCTTCATCCATGTAGCCCCAGAAAGCGGCCTGCTGTTCAGCAGTAGCTACCTTAGGTGTTCCATAGACTGGATCAGCGCCGGCTTCACCGGAAATACCGGCTTCGACGATGTCCTTGACGACTTCGAACATTTCTGTAGAAGTCTGGAGACGATATTCGCCCATGCCTTCGATGGCCATCGTGTAATAGGTAGAGGAGCCATCATAATAAGGATCAGAGAGAACATAGATACTGAACAGCACATCCTTAACAGTTACGGGCTGGCCGTCGCTGAAGGTGATGCCGTTCTTGAGTACGAAGGTGTACTTCGACTCTGTATTGTCTGCGTTTACTTCCTGGTCAAAGGAATACGCCAAGCTTGGCAGATCAACGCCTGCCTGAGGTGCGCCATCCTTGTCGTAGAACAGCAAACCTAAACCGGTCATGCCAGTTACGTCGACGTCATAAGCAGATGTAGCAAAGAACGGGCTGAATTTGCCGTCCAAAGTACCTGTCTGTAAAACCAGCGGAGCTGTGTCATTCTTACCGGTACGAGGGGTAGCTGTGGCATCATAGCGGTCTGCGGGCACGTCTGCCTTCGCCTCTTCAGGCGGGGCCTCCGTAGTGGTCGGGGCAGCAGTTGTACCTGCCTGTGTTGTGGGGGCGGCTGTGGTCCCCGGAGCTGCCGTCGTGGTTCCACCAGTGTTACCACATGCAGCTGCGGAAAACGCAAGCACACCAGCAATTGCAAGTGCGGTTAGCTTACTTAACAATCCGTTTTTCATGAATTCCTCTCCTATACTTCTTTAATTGTTCCAAGACGAACTTGTAACATTTCCGATATTATACCATAGAGTATTCGGTCGACTTCAGCGCATGTCTCTTTCCCAGATCAGGAATCATTCACTTTTTTATAGCAAAAACCGACCTTAACCCCTTGATAACTCGTTTGATTTGTGTGTTTTGTTCACTATTTAGTCAAGCATATCCAATTCGCTTATGATCTTTGCATTGTCTGAAGCAATGATCGTAACATCTTTACCCTGCAAGTTGACGATCGTGGATCCGTTGTTATTCAGAATCGAATCCGAAAGGGTGTAGTCCGTCTTCCCGTCGTCGCCGCGGCCTGTCTCGATCGTCAGGCCATCGAATAAAACGTTCTCAATTTTCGAATTCATTGCATTCACGGCCAAAGCCGCTGCCCGTATGCTCACTCCTGCAGGCGTAGAGATCGTAACGGTAAAATTTTCGAAAGTGACGTCGCGAATCTCAGCATTTTCGAGTGTGCCAAAAAGCGCTCCTTCCTTCTCCGTCGCGAAGTCTTTCTTCGCTGTGCTTACTACTACATTGGCGTTCGAGATCGTGAACCCGGCCCCGTCCAGAAGTCCGGTAAAGGTTTCAGACATGGTCAGTTTTTCACCTTGCATGTCGATATCATTTGCGAGGATGTAACGCGTGTCGGGTCCTTTCTCGAAGAAACCGTAGGTTGTGCCGCTCTTAAGGTCTTCGGCGCTGCGGACCGTTATGGTATTGCCAATGTCAAAACGCAGATACACGTCAGTTGCCAGACTATTCGTAATGTAATTCTGGATGTAGCCTTCGATGATGTCATTCTTACGCGTTCTGATTTCGGCGCGTTTTGCATCATCCGCAATCATGTCCCAGCCCAGCTTGCGAATGTAAAGAAGGTCATCCTCTTCCGTGATGCCTTCATCGCCATCCGGATCGGCCATATCCTCATCCTTACCCTCTGCTGTGGGGGCGGGCGTAGGGCTTACATAGACAAAGGGAACGAAGCTCTCAGGGAACTCTTCAGCCAGTTGCGTGTAGAGTTCTTTGTCAGTCGGCAGCAAGGGCATAAATGTGTAAGTGCTGAAATCGTAGGGTGTCGTGAATTCTTTGTCTGCGAAATAACCAGTCATGGTGTAGCCGGGCTTCGCGGTAAGCTGCAAGACGGCGAGGGACAGTTCCTGTAAAGGTGAGGCATTCGTCAAGTTCTTCGAGAAAATGACTTCATCCGTAGCCGGGTCAATGTAATTACCCACAGCTTGCGGTACCCAGCGGGCGTATAGCGTCATCTCGTCCTGAACACGGTCTACGTTGAAATCCCAGCGATCCTGGGCAGCAAACTCATAAACCGTTTTGCCATCCTCACCGGTCTTCTCTGTCACATTCGTATACCAGCCGGCCAAAACATAGCCGTCTTTCACTGGTTGAATCAGCATGTTCGTTGTACCGGAAGGTTCGAACACGAGAGAATTAGGCATGTAATTGGTCTGGCGGACTTCACGCTGGTTCACGACACCGCCCAGAGCGTTGTATGTGACTGCAGCGGTAAAACCCCACTGAGCAGGGTCAGCCGTCTGACCGATTCTTCCGCAGCCCCCTAAAAAAAGCACAGATGACAACAGTAAAGCGGCTAGACGGGTTCTAGAGTGTTTCAGCTTAATCAAAACATTTCCTCCTAATAGAGAAGCCTCGTTCCATGCCGGGAAGAGGCCGCTTAGAGATTATAAGTACGCGGATACGACATCACATAATTGATTGCCGGCACTATTCTCAGTTCGCTATCTTCACTAATTCATGCCAGCAGAAACAGGTCAAACCACTGTGGGAAAAGCACTAAATTGATCAATAAATAATTAGTTGATTCGACCTTGGCAATATATACTTTTAACGTAAATAGTAGGTCTTGTCAAGAAAAACGGCCTGTCACAGAGCAAATACTGCCGTGCCAGACCATCCTTCTACCCAATTCAGGGCTTACTTTGTGTAGTTCACAGAACTTTTCGCAAGAAGCTTTTGGTTCTTTCATTTTGGGGATTTGAGAACAATTCCTCGGGAGGAGCTGCCTCCACAATTCTGCCTTCATCCATAAACAAAACTCTGTCCGACACTTCACGGGCAAAATGCATTTCGTGCGTGACGACCATCATGGTCATCCCTTCCAGCGCCAGCTTCTTCATGACGTCCAGTACTTCCCCTACCATTTCAGGGTCAAGCGCCGACGTCGGCTCATCGAAAAGCATAACTTTCGGCTGTAAGGCCAAAGCTCTCGCGATTGCAACTCGCTGCTGCTGGCCACCCGACAGTTGATTGGGATAGGCGTCAGCTTTGTCCGCCACTCCGACACGTTTAAGCAGAATCATGGCTTCTTGATCTGCTTTAGCCTGAGTTTTGAGGCCGTGTTTGACAGGTGCCAGTGTGATGTTCTCCAGAATCGTCAAATGGGGAAACAAGTTGAACTGCTGAAAGACCATGCCGAC
>JAAYZH010000092.1 GCA_012514965.1 Clostridiaceae bacterium
GATCCGCGAATGGGACTGATTTCAGCGCGGGTCTTCTTCCGCAGGTCCTCTGGGCAGGCGGCGGGGAAGAACTGAAAGAGACGAAGGTCTTTTTTCAGCCGAATATCCCGACTGAGGAGATTTTCACCACGCCAATGCGCGGAGATGCGGAAGGCAAAGTCGTGGCCAGTAAGCCTTTGTCCTACCAGGGTCAGCTGATCGACAAGTTCTGGATCGAGTTCGAGGCGGGCAAAGCCGTACGCTGGGGTGCCGAACAGGGTGAAGAACTCCTGGGTACCATGCTGACCATGGACGAAGGGGCTGCCTACTTAGGCGAGCTTGCTCTGGTACCTTTTGAATCCCCGGTGAACCAGAAGGGCTACCTCTTCTGGAATACACTCTACGATGAGAATGCCTGCTGCCATTTGGCCGTCGGGCGCGGCTTTACGAACCTGGTCAAAGACTACGACCAATACACCCGTGAGGAGCTGGTGGCGATGGGACTGAACGAATCGATGATTCACGTCGACTTCATGATTGGCACGGCAGATCTTGACATTGACGGTGAAAAAGCTGATGGTACATTGGTACCCATATTCCGTGGCGGAACCTGGGCATTCTAGGCCGTACGCTACAGAATAATCACAACTGTCACAACTGATTGCAACAATAGTGAGCCACCACCGTGTGGCTCAAAACTTGCCCGTCGTGAAGCTGCGACGTCCGGCAATGGTGAAAGGCCTGCTAGATGAATAATTTACTGCTCTCGTTTGCAACCGTTTTCCCGATGTTTCTATACATGCTCGTCGGGGTAGGCGTTCGCAAAGCCAAAGTTCTGGACCAGTCGGCTATGAAACAAGTCAATACGTTGGTCTTCAAGATCTTCCTGCCGCTCAGCATCTTTAACAACATTTATGCCTCTGAGCCAGGGGATGTGAATCCAGGACCGGTTATGCTCTACGCCGTTGCCTTCACGTTGGCAATTTTCGCGCTGGCTTGGTTTGTTTTCGCCCGGCTTGAGCCAAGCAGAGAGCGCCGTGGAATCTTGATCCAAAACACTTTCCGCAGCAACTTCGTCCTGTTTGGCATGCCTCTAAGTCTCCTGCTTCTGCAGGGGCGCGGTACCGGTATCACGGAGATTTTGATCGCGGTCATGATTCCCCTGTTTAACATTCTGGCTGTGGTAATTCTGCAGTACTACGGTGAGGGGAAAACCAACTTGAGCAAAGTCCTTCGCGGTATCGTTACCAACCCTCTGATCATTGCAGCAGTATTGGGAATTCTGGCCAAAGCGTTCGAACTTACCATCCCTACCTGGCTTAACGGTCCCTTCCGTTCTATGGGCGCGGTTGCAACACCGCTTGCTTTAATCGTCCTAGGCGGCCAATTCAATTTCCGCCGCACCGGTGACTATATTCCGCAACTCGTTGCAGGCGTCAGCGCGCGCCTGCTCATCGTTCCCGTGCTGGCACTCGGCGGAGCGATTCTCCTGGGCTTCCGCGGTGAGGTCCTGATCGCCTATCTTGCCTTGTTCGCTTCCCCTGTGGCTGTTTCCTCTTACACAATGGCTCAACAGATGGGCGGAGATCACGAACTCGCCGGGCAACTTTTGGTCTATACCTCGGTCTTCTGCAGCTTCACGCTCTTTGTCCTCATCTTCTTGCTCAAACAATTCGCTTTCATCTAAACCGGCCAAACTTACTTCGAGATCGTTAAACAAAAAGGGGCTGTCTCAATATGAGGCGGCTCTTTTGATGATGTGTGCTTGCTAGAGGAAGACAAGCTGCTGGTTCTGCGGACATGTGGTTTGGAGCAGGTTCGGGGGTGCGGTAGGTGGGGTGGGCGCGGTGGGTGCGGTGGCCAAAATTTTCGATATTCCAAGCTGCGGGCACACACTTTCGCAATTTTTGTCCAGA
>JAAYZH010000093.1 GCA_012514965.1 Clostridiaceae bacterium
CCACCCACCGACTCGACGCGCGCGCCAAACTTCTCCTGCAGCGACCACAAGAGCTGCCTGCCCGGACGAAAGTGCGCCGGGCCTTTGGCGGCATCTGCCAGAGAGGTCGGCACACGCTCACACTCCGTCGTCAAGACCACTTCATGACACAGCCGGTGCAAAACAGCGGTAATTCGGCTTTCTTGAGGGGTCAGGCTGCGGCTGATCCCGAAACCGTGGATCCAGATACTGCTGCCGCGCAAAAATTCGTACTGGTTCCAGGGGAAAGTCAGACGTGACCAGTCCTGATTCACTTCGATCAGACGCTCTTCGAGGCGCTCGAGCCGAGCGGCCAGATCCCCCAGGACAAGGTCTCCGGGCAAAGCTTCTGCCGTACGCATCTTGCGAAGGTAGGCCTCAAGAATCACGGCATAGTCGCTGATCCGTTCCGCGAAACGCGGCTCGCCATCGCGTCGCGCCGCCTCGGCAGCCTCACGCAGCTGACCCGGCTGAATCTCATAGCGCAGAAAGTCGCCGATGACTTCGGAAATCATCGTTAAGAAAGAGGGCCGCAGAATCGCCTTGCCGAAAGCCTGCAGACGGCTGCTCTCTTCGGCCATGATCCGGCCCAAGTAGAAAGACTGCAAACCTGCGCTCATGCTCTTGCGCCCGGCACCACCGCCGAGCTCCGCCAGACGCAGCGCGAATCGGCGAAAACTCAACACTTCCTCCAGCATCAGACTACGCGAGGAGTCCTCCGCGAAATACTGTCGTTCCAGGCCTGCCTTCTGCTGTTCCGGCACTAGGAGAAAACCGCGGCTATACGGTCTGCCTGCATGGTGCGCGTCAATCTCGTTACGCAGCTGTTTCGCCAAGAGCCGGCGATTCTCCCCGTAAATTACTCGCATCCTGTAATGTCCTCCCTGAAAACCTGGCGAATTTGGCCAAAGACCTCAGCCAAGTCCCTCTGCAGAACGATTGTCGCCTGCCCATCCAAAGCTGTGCTGCCCAGATTGACCACCGCTACAGTGTCGCCTCCGAAATAACGCAACAAGCCCGCTGCGGGGTACACCACCAGGCTGGTGCCCGCCACAAAGAGCAGATCGGCCGTCCGGAGCCAGTCCGCGGCCTGCTCCAGGCTTTGGCCAGATAAAGCTTCTTGATAGAGTGTTACAGCAGGCTTGACGACCCCGCCGCAGCTGCAGCGCGGAACTCCACCGGCTTCGAGGACATAAGAGAGCTCATACGCCTGTCCGCAGCGCACGCAAAAATTGCGCCAGACAGAGCCATGCAGCTCGCATACTTTGCGGCTGCCCGCCATCTGGTGCAGGCCGTCAATATTCTGGGTAATGACGCCGGCAAGCCTGCCGGAAGCTTCCCATTCCGCCAAAGCAAGATGACAGACATTGGGCACAGCTTCCGGGTGCAAAATTGCCCGGCGATAATAATCAAAAAACCAGTCCGTATGCTGTTCGAAGAAGTCACGACTGAGCAGTTCTTCAGGATCAAAGGCGGCCCAAGGCTCGCCGGCGGACGAGAACTGGCCATACAGGCCCGCCGGACTGCGGAAATCCGGGATTCCGCTTGCGGTAGACACCCCTGCCCCACCGAAAAAAACTATGCGATTATGAGTCTTCAGCAGAGACCTGAGCTCTGCAATCTGTGGATCTTCCTTCTGCTGCATCATCTGCCTCATCCTCTAAAAACGCCACGATCCGACTGTGCAGATCAGGGCGTGTCCGAATCAGGGAAATGACTCGACCATCTTCAGCCTGCGTGAAACAGTGTCGGCTCTTGCCTTCGCAAAGCAGCTCCCCTGCTCTGGTAATGCGATACCAGAATTCGAAACGCAAACCATCGTAGCTGGCCATACAGACCGCTACATCGACCTCGTCCGCAAACACGGCCGGCTTCTTGTAGCTGGCCTCTACCCCCATGACGGGGCTGGCGATGCCTTCGGCCTCGAAACTCTGATAGCTCGTGCCGGCCCATTCCAGATATGCGCAACGAGCTGACTCCATCCAGCGAATATAATTGCTGTGATGCACAATCTTCATTGCATCCGTCTCGTAATAGGAGACCTTCCACGGAAAGTGGTAGACCTTTTCCCTGCCGTTTACAATCTTCTTACCCATTCTATCATCTTTCTATTTTTCACTGGTCCCATTTTCGGGACAAATGCCAAAACCCGGCCGCCTCCTGCCATCTCCAGTCTGGAGATCTGGAATTCGACCGGGTCTTGCTGCTCAAGTATTCCCTAAAAAATTCGTTTGCCTGAGACATCCCGGATGGTTTTGGCCTCCGTGACCAGCACGAGGTGAATGCGGTCCTGCTCTTCATTGCGCTTAAGCTTAAGAGTGGTGTTGCGGACCATTCTCTCCTCTGAGAAGACAAAGTACTTAATCTTCTTGTAGTCAGGGAGAAGCTTGTTCACTCGCTGCAATTCAGTCTCCAGGTAGCCGGAGATCGCTTCATCATCCTTGCCGATTGTTTCGGGCAGTTTCGTCGAATCCACCTCGAAACGCACGCACACATCCACTGTATCACGTACATTGGTCTCGCCCCAGATCATGGTGCCGGAGAGTCCTGCCGTGTTGTTGAAGAGCGACTCGATCTCTTCCGGGAAGGCTTTTTTGCCATTGGCCAAAACAATTACTGACTTGTAGCGACCGGTAATGTGCAGACAGCCCCTGTGGTCAAAATAACCCATATCGCCTGTGTGGAGCCAGCCATCGGCGTCGATCGCTTCGCGGGTCGCGGCTTCGTTCTTGTAATAGCCAAGCATGAGGGATTCGCTGCGGGCCAAAATCTCACCCTGTCCGGGCTCAAGCTCGGGGTCTTCGGCAATCGCCACCTCCACGCCGGGCGCAGGAGGACCGGTGCTGCCTTCCGTGTCAACCTTGCGGTTGCCGGCCGTAATGACAGGAGAATGCTCGGTCATACCATAACCCTGATAAAACTCGATGCCTAAATCATTGAAGCCTTTGATAACTTCGACATCCGCCGCCGCAGCGCCGACCACCATCAGGCGGATGCTGCCACCCAGTTTATCGAGAATCTGCGCAAAGACCTTGCGGCGTACCTTGATACCGGCAGCCTCGAGATTGCGGCATATCGGCCGGGCCAGCTTGACCATGTTCGCCTTGCCTGAAGCTTCAATTCCGCGGCTCAGCACGCGCCAAATACTTTCGAAGAGGAGCGGGACACCCACCAGACAAGAGATCTTCCAGTCGCGCAGGTTCTCGCCAAGGTAGCGCAAACCGTCTGTAAAGTAGAGGGTCGCGCCCTTGCTGAGAGGATAGAGCTGCCCTGCCGTGTGCTCAAAGGTGTGGTGCATCGGCAGAACCGACAGGAATCGATCCTTCGACGACACTTCCATGATCTGATCGATCATGTGAACGTTGGCCAAAAGATTGTTCTGGGACAGCATGACGCCTTTGGCCGCTGCCGTAGTGCCCGATGTAAAGAAGATCGCGCCCATACCCATGGTGTTCTGCTCAGTTTCGAGATACTTCCTGCTGCCTGCCTCGCGTAAGGCATGTCCTTTCGCCAGGGCCTGCGACAGGTAGATAGCGACCTTGCCTGCAGGTGCTGCGGGCAAAGCAGGAGGAGCTTCCTTGGGTGCCAGAGTGAGGTCGTTCACAATCAGGATACGCAGTTTAGGCAGCTCCGCCAGGCCTTTGACTCCCGTCTCAAAATGCTTGGCGTTCGCAAAGAAAGCTTCGCAATCGCCTCTCTCCAAAAGATTCAGCACCTCACCCTCCGGAAGAGCGTTGTCGAGCGGAACCGCCACCGTGCCGGCTGTCATGACAGGCAGATGGGTGATCATCCATTCGTAGGAGTTCTGGCAGATATGAGCCACATGAGCCCTTTCCTCAGCCTCAAATTCTGATAGGAGATATTCGCCGAGGTCCTGGATATCACTCCAGAAACGCGCGTAGGATCTGGTTTCGTCCTGCGCATTTGGAGCTCTGCGGAACACATAGGCCGGGTGATCGCCGTGCTTTTCCGCGGTTTTTTGCACCAGCTGGCGCAGATCCTGAAAACGTTCACGTTCAAAAAGGGCTTGTCCTTTGTGGATTTTCATTTGTTTCCCTCCGAATTCAGCTTTATAATACTTTGACTATCAAAGTAATTTTATTGTATCATGAGGCAAAACGATTGAACAGATTTCCCGGCACACTTTTTTGTGCTATATTCATGAAAACTGTGCGAGTAACGATTATTATCGTTTCGAGTTGCAATTTTTATCGTTTAATGAACAGCGCGAGCTGCTGAGGTGTGTAGTGTCTGAAAGTAATACAAGTCCATCCCATAGTCTTGAGCTCTGGACGACGAAACCGATCGAACGTGGTCTGGTCGGCAGATTTTTCAATTGGGCTGGCTCGACGGTCGTTCGTCTGGGTTTGCGTTTCGAAATCCGCGGCGAGGAGAATCTGCCCGCCGATGCGCCATATATTCTGGCTCCCAATCACGAAACATACGTAGACGGCATGTTGATTGGTATGGGGCTGAAGAAAGCACACTTCGACAGGCTGACCAGCCTGGCTGCCCGCGAGCTCGAAGAATCACACGGCCTCTTTGGCAAAATCATCATGCGCGTCGGTCGGGGTATTCCCATCGACCGTGCCGGCAGCTCTATCCAATCCCTGAAGATTTGCATTCACCAGCTCGAAGAAGGGAATATTCTCCTGATTCACCCCGAGGGAACCCGTTCTCCGGACGGCAAGCTGGGCAAAATCCGCGACGGCTGCTCCTTTATCGCGCGTCACGCCGACTGCCCGGTAGTCCCCTGTTTCCTGGACGGCGGCTATGAAATCTTCAGCCGGCACATGAAAGTTCCACAGCTTCGCCGGAGTTTCTGGCATCGTCGTCGTCTGATCTTGACCTACGGGAAGCCCCTCTACCCCCGAGACTACAAGAACACGAAAGAACTCACGGAGGCCCTGTCCGCTTGGCTCCATGATATGTACGCAAACAAGGAAGTTCCCCGCGAATACACGGGCAAGAATCTGGCCTACATGGAGAAGCGCAGGCAGCGTCAAGAAAAACGAGCCGGCAAAGCTCTGCCAGAGGATGAATCAGAGGATTAAGCGATCACTTCGCTGCGTAACCGACCCTTGTCTACGCCAAGGGTCGGTTTTCCGTGCCCACACTTATTGCTGCTCGTCCTTGCGCATTCTTTCTTCAATGTAGGCAAGAATGTCACCGACCGTGTAGATATCATCCAGGTCTTCATCATCGATTTTGATCTCATAGTAGGCTTCGAGATCGACAGCGACTTCCAGAACTGCCAGTGAATCCATGGATATGTCCCGGATCAGGTCTTGGTCATCGCTGATTTCTGCTTCGGATATGCCGGCAATGCGTGCAAGTACGGGGATGACGACTTCACGGATTGCCTCATTTCTTGTCTTGTCTGCCACGTTCACCAACCTGCCTCTCTGCGTATTTTTTGTACTGATCCTTTAGAAATAAATCGATTCGCTGCACGCTGCGGAAAAGCAGCTCCCTCTCCTTCTCGTCTAGAGGCTCGAGCACGTTTTGCAGCAGCAGGCGATTGAATCGGTCCTGCATACGACAGGCCAGTTTGCCGCTGCGTGACAGGCGGAGCTCAACGACACGGCGATCCTCAGGTTTTCGCCCCCGAATCACGTAGCCTTTGCGGACAAGGCGGTCCATCTGCACCGTCAGCGTCCCCGTCGTTACACCAAGGATGCCTGCTGTCTCTCCCATCGAACGAGTTTCGTAGATGCCTATGCTACGCAGCGTGTGCATCTCTGAGCGGGAGAGGTTGCTGAATTCACCCTTCGTGAGGGCTTCTTCTTCAGTCCGTCCGATCAGATCCATCACGCCTGTGAGCAGTTCATAGAATTCCGTTTCAAATTCCGTCATGTTTGCGAAGCCGCCTCCTATCACGAATGACAATAATTATACTCAACTCGGCTGGATCCGTCACCGATGTTGATTTTGCGGTTGTGCAGCAGTGTTTTGGCCAAAAAATCCACCCACCCTCGACTAAGTAGGGCGGGTGGCAAACAAATTCGCTGGAATACTGTAACGGTTAGAGTACCATGGCCGCTTCTTTGGCAATCATAAGCTCTTCATTCGTGGGGACGACCAGGACTTTGACCTTGGAGTCTGGCGTCGTGATCTCGACGAGCTCGCCACGCTTGCTGTTCTGCTCTGGATCGATGGTGATCCCCAGGTAGCCCAGGCCTTTGCAGACGTGATGTCTGACCTTGGAGTCATTCTCACCGACACCTGCGGTGAAAATAATGACGTCGATGCCGGCCATTGCCGTTGCATAGGCTCCGATGTATTTGCGTACATTATAAGAGAACATGTCGAGAGCCAGCTCTGCGCGTTTGTTGCCCTGCTCGTAGGCTTCTGTGAGGTCGCGGAAGTCAGAGCTCACGCCGGATACACCGAGCACACCGGACTGCTTGTTCATCACGTGATCAAGCTTGCGAATGGTCAGCTCAGGGTCGGTTTCGAGGAGATACTTAATGATCGCCGGGTCAATGTCTCCACAACGAGTGCCCATCGGAACACCGGCCAGAGGAGTCATACCCATGGAAGTGTCGATGCTCTTGCCGCCGTCAATGGCGGTGATGGAAGAGCCGTTGCCGAGGTGGCAGCTGACGATCTTCAGTTCTTCTACCGGTTTGCCGAGGAATTTCGCGGCTTCCAGACTCACAAAACGATGCGAGGTGCCATGGAAACCATAGCGGCGTACGGCATAGTCCTTGTAGTACTCATAAGGCAGGGCGTACATGTAGGCTCTGGCCGGCATAGTCTGATGGAAGGCCGTGTCGAAGACGGCTACCATCGGAGTGTTCGACATTACCTCTTCACAAGCTTCGATACCCATGATATTTGCGGGATTGTGGAGTGGGGCCAAAGGAATACAGTCGCGGATCGCGTCCTTGACTTCCGGTGTGATCAAGGCGGACTGGGCGAATTGCTCGCCGCCGTGGACGACACGGTGTCCGACTGCGCCGATTTCGCTCATCGAAGCGATAACGCCATGCTTCTCAGAAGTCAATTCTTCCAAAACGTACTTAATGGCTTCACGGTGTGTGGGCATGTCTTTTTGGCTGCGGACTTTGTCTCCCGAGCCCTGATACGTCATGGAACCGTCGATGCCGATGCGCTCGCACAGGCCTTTGGCCTTGACATCACCGTTCTCGGAATCCAGAAGCTGAAACTTCAGGGATGAGCTGCCTGCATTGATTACTAAAATTAACATACGTACTCCTTATAATCTTGACTTACTTGGTCTGTGCCTGAACTGCCGTGATCGCCGCCACACCGACAATGTCTTCGGCATTGCAGCCACGGGAAAGGTCATTGACCGGCGCCGCGATGCCCTGTGTGACGGGTCCGTACGCCTCTGCCTTCGCCAAACGCTGAACGAGCTTGTAGCCGATGTTGCCTGCGTTGAGATCAGGGAAAATTAAGACGTTTGCGTTACCCGCGACCTTGCTGCCGGGAGCCTTGGACTTTGCAACGGAATCGACCAATGCGGCGTCCAACTGCAGATCGCCATAGACTGCGAGATCAGGTGCTTTCTCCATCGTGATGCGAGTGGCTTCGACTACCTTATCCGTGAGTTCGGATTTCGCCGAGCCCTTGGTAGAGTAAGAAAGCATCGCGACCTTCGCGCTCTTGCCTGTCAGCTGCTCGAAGCTTTTCGCCGATGAAATCGCAATTTCAGAGAGCTGGTCGGCATCCGGATTCTCGTTGAGACCGCAGTCGCCAAAGACGAATGTGCCATTCTCACCATACTCACAATCGGGCACAACCATCAGGAAGAAGGCCGAAACCAGCTTGGTGCCGGGCGCTGTCTTCACAATCTGGAGGGCTGGACGCAGCGTATCTGCCGTACTGTGGATAGCACCGGATACCATGCCGTCTGCGTCGCCCTGCTTGACCATCATGCAGCCGAAGTAAACAGGGTCTTGCATCTGGGCCTTCGCCTTCTCGGGCGTCATGCCCTTCTTCTTGCGAAGTTCATAGAAAGTCTCTTCGTACTGAGGCGTGCGCGCATCCGTGGCGGGATCCACTAGCTTACAAGCGCTGATATCGACACCGTATTCTTCTGCCCGAGCGCGGACTTCTGCTTCATTACCGACCAGGACTACTTCAGCGATCGCCTCAGCAGCCAATTTCCGGGCGGCGGTCAAAACTCTCTCGTCTGTAGCCTCCGGAAGCACGATTCGCTTGATGTCTGACTTGGCCCGTTCAAATATGCTGTCGATAAAACTCATACTGATACCTCTTTCCCTGTTACGTATAATGTGACGGATTGGCATCGCCAATCGAGTCGATTCAAATCAAATTAAGTATAATTGAAGCCCCCAAGCGAAACAAGCAAAGGGGCTTCAAGAACAAGCGAATTTCGTAAAATCATCTTTTGCAGGTATAGATTGGCATGGAAAGTGACATGCCGTCCGCGTACATCGTTATTCGTCTCCGGCCGGGCGGATCATGCGCTCCGTCCTGTTCGGTATTTCGCCAAGCGGCCGGAAACGCAGTGCCGACCAGTCCTCGCTCAAGGCGATCTGGCGGACAGGATCATAATCGAAAGGGATCAGTCCTTCCCAGCCCACATCTCTGCTGATATCGCTCTTGTAGCGTCGCGAGCTCTTCTTGGGGTACGCAAACCAGACAATCGTCTTCGCTTCCACCTGCCCCATGACTTCCGGCAGCAAGGCCTGCAGCTCTTCCTTGTTTTTTGCAAAGGCAAGCACAGCATCGGGCCGCACCTTCGGCATGCTCTCGTACTTCGTCCAGCCATGTTGCTCGCCAAAAACTGCTTCCAGCTCCGGCGGAAGCTGCACGATCAGCAGATGTTCATGTTTCAGATTTAACTTTTTCCGGATATCGTCCATGGTCGCCTCCTCTTACGCACCTTAGCAGCGAGTCTTTACCTTGTCAGTATGCCCTATCTGGCCAAAGTACGGCGAAACCAATGCTTCTGCCCGAACCCTCCGCCACCCGTTCGGACTAAAAGAATAGTATAATTTCTGACATGAAAACAGTTGCGATTATTACAGAATATAACCCATTCCATCTCGGCCATCTCTGGCAGCTCAAGCAGGTGAAAGAACGTTTTGGCGAGGACTGTCGCGTCATCATTCTCATGAGCGGACACTTTGTCCAGCGTGGTGAGCCGGCCATCATGAGCCGGGAGGCGCGTACGACACTGGCCCTGGAGGCCGGCGCTTCACTGGTCCTCGAGATACCGCTTGCTTTTGCCACGGCCAGCGCCCGGGATTTTGCCGATGGCGCCGTCCGTTTACTGTCCGCCACCGGAGTCTGTCAAGATCTGGTATGTGGGGCCGAGAGCGCGGAACTGGCAGCAGAACTCCGCCCTTTGGCTGAAGTCCTGCTTTCCGAAGACGAAGAATACCGGGGATTATTGACCGAAGAGTTGGCCGCCGGCCGCAGCTTCGCGGCTGCTCGTGAACAGGCGATTCTGAAGCTCAACCCTGCGAAAGCTGAACTATGGGGGCGGTTTTTCCGTAAACCCAACAATATTCTGGCCCTCGAGTATCAACTGGCAATCATGCGCGAAAACACTCGTAGAGCTGCTGCCGGTCGCAAGTCGAAGCTTCGACTGCAGTTGCTGGAGCGTGTCGGCGATGACCGTGCTCAGGAAGTCTCGACCAGTGAATTCGCTTCCGCAACCGCCATTCGCCGCATCTTATCGGAGACCTCCTCATCAGCTGCGCGCCTCTTGGCGCTTGAGACGCTGGTTCCGTCCTACACCTTGTCCGCCCTGCTCAGCCAACCGCTTGTCGTGTTCAAGACAAGCACGCAAACTGCCATAGCAAGTCTTCTCGCCCGCACACCCGCTGAACTCCTGCCCTTCCGCTACTTCGAGGAGGGACTGGCTGCGCGACTGCTGCAGGCGGCTGAGACCTTAGGCAACCTGGGCTCCGCCGCCGAGGCAGATTTCTGGGCTTTGGCCCGCACTCGCTACTATGCGCAGACCCGCCTGCAGAGAGCTGTCCTCTCGTGGCAGCTGGGTCTGCGTCAAGAGCTTTGGGAACAGATTCAGGCCGACGGCCCAGCTTTCATCCGCGTGTGCGGCTGTGACAAGCACGGGCGCTATCTGCTGAGACTGATGCGTAAGTTAGCCACACTGCCCCGTATCGACAAGAATTCAGATCTTCTGGAAGTGCCGGGCACGGCTTTGGCCAGCGCCAGGGCCCAACAGACACTCGCTCTGAC
>JAAYZH010000094.1 GCA_012514965.1 Clostridiaceae bacterium
CAGGGTAGTCTGCCGGGTGTGACCTGTTACGAAGCCGGTCATCCCGTGCCGGACGCAGCCAGCTTCGCCGCCACGCAGGCGGTGCTGGACCTGACCGCAGCCCTGCAGCCAGAGGATACGGTCCTCTTCCTGCTCTCAGGCGGAGGCAGCGCTCTATTCGAGAAGCCGCTGATCGACCCGGCTGAACTGCAGGACATCACTCGGCAGCTCCTGGCCAGCGGCGCGGATATCACCGAGCTGAACACCATACGCAAGCGTCTCTCCGCCGTGAAAGCCGGCCGTTTTGCCCAGTGGTGCGCTCCGGCCAAAGTCGAGGCCGTAGTCCTCTCTGACATCCTGAGCGACCCGCTGGACATGATTGCCAGCGGTCCCGCGGCTCCTGACCCGACCACCGCCAGCCAGGCGCAGGCGCTCGTTGCGAAATACGGGTTGCAGCTAAGCTCCGCGGCCCATGCCTGCCTGGCAAGGGAAACAGCCAAATCACTCGACAACGTGCGTACCCAGGTGATCGGCAGCGTGCGGGAGCTTTGTCGCGCCGCTGAGACCGAATGCCGCAGTCTCGGCTACGAACCGGTCCTCCTCACCGACGAATTGGATTGCGAAGCGCGTGAAGCCGGCCGCTTCCTGGCCGCCATCCTCCGCAGCCATGCCGGCGAAGGGCGCAAACTGGCCTTCCTGGCCGGCGGTGAAACCGTCGTCCGCCTGACCGGGCAAGGCCTGGGCGGGCGCAATCAGGAGCTGGCTCTGGGGGCAGCAGCTGGTCTGGCCGGCCTCCGCCGCGCAGCTGTAATCAGTGTGGGCTCGGATGGCACCGATGGTCCCACAGACGCCGCAGGCGGCTACGCGGACGGCGACACTCTAGAGGAGCTGACAGCCCGGGGGCTTGTTCCACACGAAGTCCTAACGCAAAACAACGCCTACTACGCACTCCGGGCAGTGGACGGACTCATCTTCACCGGCCCCACCGGCACCAATGTCAACGATATTGCGGTAGCCCTCTTGCAGGGCTCCTGAGCAGGCTCTCGGCGAGACAAAGCAAATGACGTGATTCGATCCTTATATCTGTTTTTGTCCAGGCAAAATCATTGGAAATTATATAACATTGAGAAATCTTGTATTTAGTGACCCAGCCTCCTGTAAAGGCCACTGAAAAAGTACAGCCTGTGATCTCCATTTTCGTGGGGGGGCTGCGGTGGCAACTTTCGCTGGTATTCGTGGGCGAGGACGTACAGCGGCGAAGTCCCCGTTCGCCGAGAGGCAGATTGGCATCGAACCAGTTGCTGTGAGATACTGCAGATATAATCTCGCGTATCGGGCTCTTTAGCCGTTCGCAAAGAAAGAGGCTCACCATGATGAAACTAGTCGAGAACGAGCCGCTCAAGCTCGAATACAAGGCGGGGTTTGGCGCCTGGACCTACCACATTCGCATCCCCGATACCGCGCTGATCCAGGGGAAATGGGGTTACATGAAGGTCTTTGGCACGATCGACGGCTACGAAATCAAGAATCTCAATCTGGCGCCGCGCAAGGGCGAGGACAAAATCATCTCGATCAACAAGACCATCCGCGAGGCCATCGGCAAAGGCGGCGGCGACACGGTCATGGTGACCCTGTACCTGCAGAACGAGCCGTGGTAGAGTCTGGTCTTGCGTGTGATGCCGCAGCGGCGGCAATAAGCGGGTTTTCAGGTCGAATTGATCCGCATCAACCACCTTCCAGCAAGAAAGTTGTTATTTGAGCTCTTGATTATCCAGCAGCCGAGTGCTGTTTTTAGTCTGCATTGCTTTGGCCAAAACCGTGCTCGCCGTCACATTGGCAGCGGTGCCGCTTTGGCCGCCACCAAAAGTCTCCGCGAATCGTCACGATGGAACTCGTGCCTGGACACTGCGGAGTGCTATAGTTACCCCCATTCGGAATAATCCGACGAATTTACTCTCTGGGGGATCTCTTTATGTGGTTTATCTTCGCGATTCTGACGACCCTATCCTGGGCATCTGCGGACCTGTTCTATAAGCGGGGGGCGGACCCGCAGGAGAAGTCGAGTCACATCCGGACCGTGATCATGGTCGGCCTGGTGATGGGGGCTCACGCAATTATCTACTGGATCGTGCGCGATGTGTCGTTCTCGGTCAAAGACATTATCCTCTACCTGCCGGTCTCCGCCCTGTACATCTTGTCGATGGCGGTCGGCTACTTTGGCCTGCGCTACATCGCCCTCTCGCTCTCGTCGCCGGTCCAGAACAGCTCCGGCGCCATCACCGCTGTCCTGATCTTCTTGTTCTTCTCGCACACCTTGCGCGTGATCGAGGTCAGCGCCATCGTCCTCATCACCGCGGGCATCATTCTGCTCGCCGTCATCGAGCGCCGGTCCGACCAGGAGCTCAAGCGCCTCACTCCGGCCGACCAGAAGTACGTCAGCAGCTTCGCGGCCCTGCTGTTTCCCGTGCTCTACAGCCTCATCGACGGCCTGGGCACCTTCACTGACGCCATCTATCTCGACGAGATGTCCCTGATCGGCGAGGACCAGGCCCTGCTCGCCTACGAGTTCACCTTCCTGGCAGTCGCGCTCGTCGCGCTGGTCTGGCTCTTGGCCAAAGGCGAGCGCTTCGACCTGCGCCGCGAAAAGAACCGCGGGATCGCCGCCTTGTTCGAGACCGCCGGCCAGTTCTTCTACGTCTATGCTATGGCGCAGAATGCCATCATCGTCGCCCCGCTGATTGCGTCCTACAGCGTCTTCTCCGTGCTGCTTTCGCGCATTTTCCTCAAGGAGAAACTCTCCCGCGCCCAG
>JAAYZH010000095.1 GCA_012514965.1 Clostridiaceae bacterium
AGTGCTGTGGTTGTCGAATACGGAGTTCTCCATGTCGAGGCGAAGCTGCTGCAGCTGATTCATGTAGGGGCTGTTTTGGCGAAGGGAGTCTTTGGCCCGATAGGAGTAGACCAGATGATTCGTGAGCAGCTTGAATAAGGCCTGAATGTTCTCATCGGCATAGTCTGAAGTGTTGTAGGTCATTTCCCACAGGATTTGGTGTAGGCAAGACGCCACGGAGTTCTGGTTGTCTACATAGAACGGCTTGTTGCTCAGCGCCAGCAGACCGTCTCTCTCTTCCTCAGTCTCCACAGAGAAGTGCAGCCAGTCATCGACATAATCGCCAAAAGGGTTCCCGTAGCTGTAACCGGTGTTGGGCGCGAGTAAGAGGGCCTGTGGGGGCTCGACGGTGAAGCTGTTCTCATCGACTGTAAATTCGCCATGGGTTCGAATAAACAGCAGAACGAAATTGGGCAGTCCGCGGGGACGCGACATGCGAAAAGAAGACATGTGTCGAGTTTTCACCCCGCCTTTGAGTGCTTGAAACACGTTTCCACCTCCGTGAAGCTCAATTATAGTAGAAAAGGCCGGTTTTGTATTAATCTAGGCTTCATTTCTTCTTGTCAATATTGCATGATAAACCTAACTGGCGACACATGAAAACTGCACATGGGCAGTTTAGAGTCAAACTAAGCATTCATAGTTACAGACAACTACCGGAGAAATTGTATCTTGCACAAGGGCGAATCTGTTTTAGAAATATATCTTGCCAAAGGTGAATCGCGCACTATAGTTTTACAAGTTAGTTTTAGGAGTTTGGACCCGAGGGGACGGGTGCGATTTCTGCCCGTTACAGTACACAAGGAGGACCACATGCTAGACACTAAAAAGCAATGGCTCAGTGCTTTGCTGCAGATCACAGGACCGGTGCTTGACGCGCTCGCAGCTGGCAAGTTGAAAGGACGACTGCCTGTCTCAATCCATGAAGATCGCTCTGCGTTTGCTCCGCTGGAGGCTTTTGGCAGAAGCATGGTCGGACTTGCTCCGTGGCTGGAAGTCGACAGCAGCAGCTTGACAGCTGATGAGCGGGAACAGCAGAGCCTATTCCGCGAGAAAGCGATCCGTTGTATCGAGATGGCAGCTGATCCGGAGTCTCCGGACTTTATGGTGTTTGATCACGGCGGTCAGCCGCTCGTGGATACAGCCTTCCTCGCCCATGCACTTGTACGGGCTCCTGGCAGTTTGGCAGCTCAGCTCCAGCCGGACGTACGACGCAAATTGGCGGCTGCTTTCCGTAGTTCCCGCGCGATTCCCGCGCACAACTCCAATTGGATTTTCTTCTCGGCTATGGTAGAGGCCGGCTTGTATGTTCTCGGTGAGGATTACGATATCCTGCGCGTTCTCTATGCTGCACGCACCTTTCTGGGCTGGTACAAGGGTGACGGGGTTTACGGGGATGGCGAGCGCTTCCATTGGGACTATTACAACAGTTTCGTTATCCAGCCCATGTTTGTCGATTTAGTGGACACTTTCTCGTCTGAGAACGAAGAGATCGCACGTATGCGTGATCTCGTAGTTACTCGGTCGACGCGCTATGCGGCCATCCTGGAGCGCATGATTGCTCCGGATGGTTCTTTCCCGGTCATCGGTCGTTCGATGTGTTATCGATTCGGCGCCTTTCAGATGTTGGCGCAGGCGGCTCTGCAGGAGCGTTTGCCTGAAGAGCTTTCGGCTGCTTCCGTACGTTGCGCCTTGACAGCTGTTATCGAACGGGTCATGAGCGCGCCGGGAATGTTCGATGAGCAGGGGTGGTTATTGCCGGGGGTTTACGGCTATCAGCCGGAACTCGCTGAACCCTATATCAACATCGGAAGTCTGTACCTTTGCAGCAGCGTTTTTCTGCCGCTAGGTATTAAGCCTTCGGAGCCATTCTGGTCTGCTCCTGACAGGGAGTGGACCGGGAAGAGAGTCTGGAGCGGAGCGTCCGTTCCAATCGATCATGCAATCGACTGATTACGTGATCAGCGCAATCTAGCTCGATTCTCTGCCGCCCGGCTGCTTGCCGAATCTCAAGGGGAGGAGTGTATATGACATGGATCCTCAATATTACACGGACTTCTGGACCGTACCCGGTTATCTCGGGATGGATCCCGCCGCGTCCGTTCATCGTGAAAGAATCCAGCTGAAAACGGTCGTGCAGCAGGTCTATCTGGGGCGGCCAGCAGGGCAGCCAGCAGGCGAGCAGAACGCAGAGGATGACCCGAAAACAGGTGTGGATGATGCCTGGCACAGACTCTTGCAAACCTATGGCGCAGATGGGCGAATTGGTGTCCTTTTGGCGCAAGCACCTTCCGAATCCGCCTACCTTAAAGGCTTGAGGCTCACGATTACATCCGGTAACGCTGCGGGCAAAAGCTTTTTGGTCGAGAGTGTTGCTGGCCAAACGGCGATACTCGGAAGTCACGCGGACGCGCAGATTCTCGAGCAGCTGGCACCCGGCGACGAGGCGATACTGGATAATTCCAATTATTTGGCCATGCAAACCTACCACCGGCACCAGGTGCCCGAATCAAGCGGCTTCGATGGATTTGACCAGTTTCGCGACGAGGACGGCCAGCCCATCTATCCGCAACGCGCAGTCGCAGCGGGTCCGATGATCAGCAGAGGCGGCTGTGGCTCGCTGCAGACTGGTTGTTTCGCGGCCAAAATGATCTCTGTATGCTGCCTGCAAGACGAGAGCGCTTTCCCCTGGAACGCCGATTGGTACCGCCGCCAAGTCCGGCAACAAGCGGGTGAACAAGGCGAACAGGACACGTATCGTCTCTGGTTCGTCGATCACGCGATGCACGGCGATGTGCAGAACACCCCCGACCCAAGCCGCATCGTACCATACCTCGGCGTACTGAACCAGGCCTTGCTAGACCTGTCCGCCTGGGTGGAGAAAGGGATCTCTCCCGCCGACAGTACCAGCTATCGGGTTCAAGATTCACAGGTGATTCTGACACAAGAGCGGGCGACGATTCAGCCGCTCGTACGTGTCAAGCTTCCGAAGCCCGGCTCGCCTTTCGCTGTGGACGAAGTCGTGGATTTCCAGGCCGAGATCGAGCTGCCGCCGCAAACGGTTCTAGTCTCCGCAGAGTGGGATTTCGACGGCGACGGGAATTATTCGCGCGCGGCCGGCCAAGTCCAGCTCGACGCTGGCGGCTTGCACGCGACCACCACAGCGCAGCACGTCTACAAGAGACCGGGCACCTACTTCGCCGGCCTCCGCGTCCAAATCAACCGCGCGGAGAAGCCACAGGATTTCTACGCCAAAGTCTACAATCTCGACCGTGTGCGGGTGGTTGTAGAGTAGCGGATGGGGGGCGCGGTAGTAGAGTAGAAGGGGCGCGGGAACAGGGCGGAAGGGGGGCCGGGATGAAAAAACCGCTGTAATCCGACCGCGGTCTCGGATTAGGAAGAATTTTGTCACCAGAGAGGGCCCGGGATGACAAAAACCGCTGTAATCCGACTGCCATCTCGGATTAGGAAGAATTTTGTCACCAGAGAGGGGGCGGGATGACAAAAACCGCTGTAATCCGACTGCCGTCTCGGATTAGGAAGGATTTTGTCACGGGAGGGGGCCTGGGATGACAAAAACCGCTGTAATCCGACCCCGCCCTCGGATTAGGAAGGATTTTGTCACGGGAGAGGGCTTGGGATGACAAAAACCGCTGTAATCAGACCGCCGTCTCGGATTAGGAAGGATTTTGTCACGGGAGGGGGCCTGGGATGACAAAAACCGCTGTAATCCGACCGCCGTCTCGGATTAGGAAGAATTTTGTCACCAGAGAGGCGGCGGAATGACAAAAACCGCTGTAATCCGACCCCGCCCTCGGATTAGAAAGAATTTTGTCACAGGAGAGGGCTCGGGATGACAAAAATTGCTGTATTCCGACCCCGCCCTCGGATTAGGAAGATTTTTGTCCCCAGGGGCCCTAGAATGACAAAAATCGATGTTTTCCGACCACGCCCTCGGACCTAGAAGACTTAAATCACAGACCGGTATATTTTACTTCTTTTCTCCACACTAAGGTTATGAGGAGAATCGCCCACTTGAACGCTTCTCCACCACGCAAGTAAACGCGAGGCATAACCGCCACGCAAGTAAATGTGAGGCTTCTCCACCACGCAAGTAAATGTGAGGCGTAATCTCCACGCAAACAAACGTGTGGTGTAACCACCACACGTTTGCGCTGTTGAGAATAACCGAAGCTTGTGAATAGGCGCATTGACCGGTTCCGGAGCTGTACCGTCGCCGCCCGCAGTCTAGCAGTCTAGCAGTTTAGATGAACAGAGAAGTGTCAGACTGTTCGGCCGCGCCGATGAAGGTTGCCACGCCGCCGATCTCCACGCCATCGATCAGCTCTTCCGGCTTCAGACCCATCACATCCATAGACATCTGGCAGGCCACGAGGCGCACGCCCTGGGCTTTGGCCGAGGCAATCAGCTCGTCGAGTGTCGCAATGTTCTTCTTCTTCATAATGCTGAGCATCAGACGCGAGCCCATACCGCCCATATGCATTTTTGACAAGCCGAGCCTTTGCACGCCGCGGGGCATCATCGCGCCAAACATTTTCTCGATGAAGCTCTTCTTGACTTTGGCCCCCTCGTGCTTGCGCAGAATGTTGAGGCCCCAGAAGGTGAAGAACAAGGTCACCTTGCGGTCCATCGCGGCTGCCCCATTTGCGATAATGAAGGCGGCCAAAGCCTTGTCCAGGTCACCGCTGAAGACGACCATGGCTTTGTCGTGCGAAACAGTTTCGGCAGGCGTGTTTTGGGCGGCCGTCTTGGGGGCTTCCTTCAGGATCTTGGCGATGTAGAGCTTGTTCTCGTAGGTGTTGGACAGGAGGGTATGCCCGGTGCGTTCGCACCAGACGCCGACGTCGGACGCGAAGCCTGGGTCGGAGGCTTTGACCAGCAGCGTGTCGCCGGGTTCGACCATCTTGATGCCTTCGGCCAGTTTGAGGATAGGACCGGGGCACTGCAGGCCGACTGCGTCGACTGCGAGCTCTTTGCCCGTGGGCTTTGCCCCCGCAACTGCTTCAGGTGCTGCGGCCTCAACGACAGGGCAGACCACGAGCTTCTCGCCTTCGCCCTCGACAAGGTTTTGGCCATAGCAGTCAAACGGCACATCGGGCTGCACTTCACGCGTCATCATGTGGTAGAGACGGTAGCCGCCGCTGAGGTTGTAGACCTCGGGATAACCGTTCTGGGTCAGGATGCGGGCAGCCAGATAGCCGCGCAGGCCCACCTGGCAGAAGACATAGATGGGCTTGGTCTTCGGCACCTCGGCCAAACGCGCACGCAGCGAATCAAGCGGGATATTACGGGCAAACTGGATCGAGCCAATCTCGAATTCTTCGGGTGTGCGGACGTCGAGCAGCATGACTTTGTCCGGATCAAGGTCCATGACATCGTGGAAATGGAAGACCTTGACATCCCCCTTCATCTCGTTGGCAGCTGTGAAGCCCAGCATGTTGACAGGGTCTTTGGCCGAAGAAAAAGGCGGAGCATAGGACAGTTCCAGCTTCTCGAGGTCGAAGACCGTTGCACCCAGGCGTTGCGCTGTGGCCAGCACATCAATCCGCTTCTCAACACCCTCCATGCCGACAGCCTGCGCACCCAGAATACGGCCATCCGCCGGGTCGTAGAGCATCTTCATGGCCAGCTGCGAAGCACCGGGGAAGTAGCCCGCGTGGTTCAGCGGGTGAATGTACGTCTTCTCGTAGACGATCTCCTCACGCCGCGCCTGCTTCTCATTCAAGCCGGTCGAGGCGGCAGTCATGTCGAAGACCTTCAGGACCGCTGTGCCCTGCACCCCTTCGAACGGCACCCGTCCGCCCAGCGCATTCTCCGCCGCGATACGACCTTGCTTGTTCGCAGGTCCCGCCAGCGGGATCAATCCCGGTTTACCGGTCACGAAGTTGCGAATCTCGATCGCGTCACCCACGGCCAAAATATCCGGATCCGAGGTGAACAAATATTCATCCACCTTGATGCTGCCGCCGAGGCCCAGTTCCAGGCCGGCTTCTTTGGCCAAATGACTGTCCGGCGCAATGCCGATACTCATAATCACGAGGTCGCAGGTCAGGGTAAGGCCGGTGGTCAGGCGCACGACCAAGCGTCCGTCCGCGTCCTGGGTAAAGCCCGCGGCACCGGCCTGGAAGAACAGCCGCACGCCGTTCTGGCGTACATGTGCATGCAAAAACATCGCCATATCGAGGTCCATCGAGGCAACCAGCTGATCCGTAAACTCAACCAGCGAAACCTCCATGCCGCGATGCTTGAGATTCTCCGCCATCTCGACTCCGATGAAACCGCCGCCGATCACGACCGCATGCTGCACCGGATGATTGTCCACAAAGTCGCGGATCTTGTAGGTATCCGGTACTGTGCGCAGCGTAAAGATGCCCGGCAGGTCGAGCCCCGGCAGCGGCGGCCGCTTGGGCTCAGCGCCGGGTGACAGGATCAAGCGATCATAGTTCTCCGTATAATCACGCTTCGAGCGGTGGTCGCGAACCGTTACGCTCTTCGCTTCGCGGTCGATCGTGATGACTTCCGAGAAGATCCGGACTTCCAGATTGAAACGACTCTGAAATGCCTCAGGGGTCTGCACCAGCAGCTTCTCTTTCTCTGTGATCACGTCACCGATGTAGTAGGGCAAACCGCAGTTCGCGTAGGAGATGAACTCCCCCTTCTCAAACAGGATAATCTCAGCCTGCTCGTCAAGTCTGCGCAAACGTGCCGCTGCCGAAGCCCCGCCGGCCACGCCGCCAACGATCAAAACCTTCATACTTCTACCTCGTTTCTCTGTTGGGTCGCATCGGGCAAAGCACTAGCACCTGTCCATATGAGGCCTCACACGTATAGATTCATTATCCACTCACAATAGCACAGTCCCCCCCGAAGATAAATATCCTTCTCGGTCGCGCACCCCCGGATCTGGACAAAATTTGCGAAAGTGTGTGCCCGCGGCTTGGAATATCGAAAAATTTGTCCACCGCACCCCTGGATCTGGACAAAATTTGCGAAAGTGTGTGCCCTGGCCTTGGAATATCGAAAAATTTGTCCACCGCACCTTCCGATCCGGACAAAATTTGCGAAAGTGTGTGCCGGGGGCTTGGAA
>JAAYZH010000096.1 GCA_012514965.1 Clostridiaceae bacterium
AGAACTTCGAAGTATGCTTTGGCATGTTTACAGGTCGGGCAGATCTCAGGAGCTTTGGCACCGGTGTGAATATAGCCACAAACGCGGCAGAGCCACTGTGTGCTCTCTTCTTTCACAAAAACTTTTTCGGCCTGGACATTGGCGAGCAATGCGCGATAGCGGGCAGCATGATGAGCCTCGACAGTTGCGATGTTGCGGAAGGAGCGGGCGATGTCGCGATAGCCTTCTTCTTCTGCTACTTTGCTCATCTCGTTATAGTCAACGACTTCGCCTTCTTCACCTTGGGCTGCGGACAGCAGATTCGAAGCAGTGTCATTGAGATGAACAGGGTAAGTGCCATTTACATGAATCATATTCGGGACATCCTCGCCGAGGTTGTCAACCATATGCTTATAGTAAATTTCCGCATGCTCTTTCTCATTACCTGCTGTTTCGATGAAGAAAGCAGCAATCTGTTCGAAACCGGCTTTTTTTGCAACAGATGCGAAAAAAGTGTAACGATTGCGGGCTTGTGATTCACCTGCGAAAGCGTTGGACAGGTTCTGATAAGTCTTGGAATTCTTGAAATCGCTCATGTAGTAATACCTCCATATAATTGTCATATATTTAATATAAACGACATTCTGATTATAATCGTTCTAAATTACTTCTTCAAGCCTATGCCTTCTATTCAAGTTATTCACTGAAAATTCGGCGAAGTGCAGACTTTCTTAGCATTTTTTTGGGCAAAAACCGAAGATAATTTGATATTTTCTGACCAAAGTTCACCTAGGGGTCTGCGGGTGTTAAAATAAAAGAACTAATAATTTGGAGGAATATCATGCAATATCGTACAATCCCGGGACTGGATGACGAGACATCATTATTGGGCTTCGGTTGTATGCGCTTACCTGTCGACTCGAGTGGGCAAATTGATGAAGCAGCCGCAACCGCGATGATCGATCACGCAATCGCAAACGGTGTAAACTATTTTGACACCGCTTATGGTTACCACAATGAACAGTCTGAGTCTTTTGTCGGACGCGCTCTGTGCAGCCGCCACCCTCGCGAAAGCTTCTATTTGGCAGACAAGCTTCCAGTCTGGAAAACACCAGACGTCGAGAGTGCTGAAGAAGTGTTTCAAGAGCAATTGGGCCGTATGCAGACGGATTATGTGGATTTCCACCTCTTGCACGCTCTCAGCAAAGATCGTTGGGAAGAACTCAAAGTCAACGGCGTGCTTGATTGGCAGCGCCAGAAGAAAGAAGAAGGAATCGTTCATCGCATCGGCTTCTCGTTTCATGATAAGCCGGAGGTCTTGAAAGAGATTCTGGAGTATCAGCACTGGGATTTTTGCCAGCTGCAGATTAATTATCTTGATTGGGAGCAATATCAATCAAAAGAGATGTATGAGCTCTGTCTTGAGCACAATGTTCCCGTTGTTGTTATGGAGCCCATCCGCGGCGGTAGTTTGGCCAATCCCCACGAAGATGTAATTTCTCTGTTTAAGTCTGTCGCTCCAGACTATTCACTGGCTGCTGTTGCGCTGCGTTTCGTCGCCAGTCTGGACAAAGTCACGACCGTACTCAGCGGGATGAGCGAGGCCGTACAGGTCACAGAGAATCTTGAAACCTTAGGGAATTTCACGGGTATCAGTCCGGCAGAAGATGAGATGTATGAGCAGGCACGCGCCATTTTCCGGACACTGCCTCTGATTCCATGTACATCCTGCCAATATTGCAGCATCTGCCCTCAGCAGATTGAGATGTGGGAACTCTTTACCTGCTACAATAACCACATTTCCTATAATAATATCGGTTCACTGGTCAAGTATGTTCGCGAACATGATATCGAGCATTTGCCGCCTGCCTGTATTGAATGCTATCAGTGCGAAGAGCAATGTCCGCAAAACATTGAGATTGTGAAGCTGATCC
>JAAYZH010000097.1 GCA_012514965.1 Clostridiaceae bacterium
GATTCGGGGTTCTGGGGACAAATATCCGAGTTATCCAAGCGGAGTGGCCACACAACTCGGTTATTTGTCACGATTCGGGCTTCTGGTGACAAACTTCCGACTTATCCAAGCGGAGTGGCCGCACAACTCGGAAATTTGCCACGATTCGGAAAGGTAGTGGCCAGAACAGCGCCCAGGTGGACAAATATCACGCTTATCGGAGCACCCACCCCAGATAAACGTCATTTTTGGCCAGAACAGCGCCCAAGTGGACAAATATCACGCTCATCGGAGCACCCACCCCAGATAAACGTCATTTTTGGCCAGAATCGCAAGCGGCGGCCAAGCAAAAAACGGGGACCCGCAAGCCCCCGTTCAAAATCAATCAGCAATCAGCTACTCGAATCGTTCGCCCGCCTCCAGTTGTGCGAGCAAGTGCAACAGCAGCCGGCCGATAAAGGCCGGGGCGCTGCGGAAGACCTCCTCATCTATAGCGAAGCGCGGATGGTGGGGTTCGTAGACACTCCCTACCTCTTCATTGCCCACGCCCAGCAGCAGGAAGACGCCCGGCACAGTTGCCGCAAAGACGCCGAAATCTTCAGCCCCCATCGAAGGAGTTATGTTGCTCACGGGTGTAAATACACCGTCCTCCGCCATGTAAGAGGCAATTTCGGCGGTGAGGGCGGGATGATTCAGGGTCGGGCCGAAATTCTCTTTGATGTGCAAGCTCACTTCGACTTCGTACAGATTAGACAGAGCCTCGCAGATGGCGCGGAGGCGCTTGTGAACGAGTTTTTGTACAGCCGTATCGAAGTAGCGCACGGTTCCAAGCATGGTGAGGTCGTCCGGAATGACGTTGTTGGCCTGCCCAGCGTGGATGGAGCAGAGACTGATTACGACGGTATCCATGGCGTTGACGTCGTAGTTTTTGATGGCCTCCACTTCGTTAATCAGTTTGGCGGCTGCGATTAGGGGGTTTTTGGCTTCGTGCGGGCGGCCGGCGTGGCCGCCGCGGCCCTGGATGTGAAAGGTCAGGATGTCGGTGCCGGCCATGAGGTCGCCGGGTTTGACGCCGATGCTGCCGGTGGGCAGGGCCGGCCAGACGTGCGAGCCGACAATCAGGCTGACGTCCGGATTCTCTAGGGCACCGGCTTCGATCATGGGTTTGGCGCCGCCCGAAGTCTCTTCGGCAGTCTGGAAAATGAACTTCACGCAGCCGTTCCAGGAGTCGCGGGTGCTGTGCAGAAGCTTTAGAGTGCCCAGGGCCAGAGCTGTGTGGGCGTCGTGGCCGCAGGCGTGCATTTGGCCGGGGTGGGTGGAGCGGTAGGGTAAGCTGTTCTGCTCGTCGATGGGCAGGGCGTCCATGTCGGCGCGGTAGGCGACGCAGGGGCCAGGCGCCGCACCTTCGACGAGGGCGACGATGCCGTTGTTGCCGACATTCGGCTGGTAGCGGACCCCGATCTCCTCAAGTACGGAGAGGACGTAGGCCCTGGTTTGCGGCAGGTCCTCGCCCAGTTCGGGAATCTGGTGCAGGGCGCGACGGAAGCTGCGGGTTTCGAGGTAGTTTTGTTGACCCAGTTCGCGGAGCCTGTCGGCGATATTGGTTTGTTCAGTCATCTCGACCTCCCATTACTGCCAGTTGATGGCGGTGGCGAAGACAAGGAAGCCCCAGCCGAGCACGTAGAGCATGGCCAGGAGGCCAAAGACGAAGCGCAGCCACTTTTCGTAGGGTACTTTGGCCATTGCGAGCATGGCAAGCATGGTACCGGCGGTCGGAACGATCATGTTCGTCAGGCCGTCACCAATCTGGAAGGCGGATACGGCGATCTGGCGGTTGACGTTGATGAGGTCACTGAGCGGTACGATGATAGGCATGGTTACCATGGCCTGGCCGCTGCCGGAAGGAATGAAGAAATTGAAGACACCCTGAACTACGCTCATGGCGACGGCGGAGATTGCAGGGCTGAAGTTCACCAGCGGAGCTGAGAGGGTGTTGATAATCGTGTCTGAGATGCGACCCTGGTCCATGATGACTTGTATGGCACGGGCAAAGCCGACAATCAAGGCGCCTGCGGTGACGCTGCTGGCACCTTCCATGAAGGTCTCGATGAAGGAGTTGCCGTTGAAGCCGCCTACTATGGCGAAGATGATCGCGTAGAGAACGAAGAGCGCGGCGATTTCGGTGAGGTACCATTTATGGACCAACACGCCGTAAATAATGACGCCGATGAAGGACACGAAGAGGATGAGAATCACCACACCGCGCTTGTCGAGTTTGTACTTGTGCAGGTTGTCTTTATCCAGCTGCAATCCCTGCGTGGAAATGCCCTTGACCAGACTTTTATTCGGGTTCTTCTGCACTTTTTTGGCATAGCCTGCAGTGTAGAGGAAGAGAATGGTCAAAGAGGCGAGACAGTAGACCGTACGGAGGCCCATGCCGGAGAAGGTGGGAAGGCCGGCGATTTCGTGCGCGACGCCGACCGTGTAGGCGTTGATGGGGGAGGTGGCGAAGCCGACTGCGAGAGCGCCGATAACTCCGCTGGCCGCGACCATGAGGTCAAAGCCGAGCCCGAGCACAACCATCAGGCCGACCGGGACGAAACCAATGAGGTTTTCGAAGCCTACGGCTGCGCCGAAGAAGCCAAACAAGGCCATGACCAGGGCCAAGCCGACATATTTGGAAATTTTCTTTTCTTCGATCTTGCGCACGGCGATGCCGATGCCGTTCTCGATAGCGCCGGTTTTTTCCAGTACTTTAAACATCCCGCCGGCCAGGAAGACAATCATCATGACACTGCCGGCCGCGACCATACCCGTGGGGATAGCCCGGAATACGTCAAAAAGACTGGCTCGCATGGCATCGGTCTTCTCGATGACGTGGTAGCTGCCGGCCACGACACCTTCACGACCGTTGGGCATTATCTGGCGGTCAAACTGACCCGAAGGAACCAGCCAGGTCATGAAAGCCATCAAGACCAGGATGCCAAAGATGATGATCATGGCATTGGGTACACGCTGGTACCACTTTTTGGGGCTTTCGGGGTTCAGGACGGATGAATCAGCGTGAAGTTCTGTTGTCGCTTGTTTTTTGGCCATGGAATTCTCCTTTTCGCAAGTGCACAGGACCTCTCCCCCTCTTGCATAAATACTTGAAAAAATCAGTAAACAGGAAAGAAGTCAAATAATAATACGCTCTATTCTAACGATTCAAGCTGGGCATTGTCGACCCAGAAGTATAAAGATTCATTAGGAATGTTTAACAATAAACAAGTTATTCGGGTTTTGCAGGTAATTTCTTCGTGGTACTCTTGATAGAACAAAGGCCACTGAAACATTCCACTCAATCTTGGTAACTTTGAGGGTGGAAGTGGCAACTTTTGCCGGTATTCGTGAGGCTAGGTCCCCGTTCATGAGCGGCGTTGGTCCTCGCCTGCGTAAACGTGTGGTGGTTATACCACACGTTTACGAGTCTGCGGAGACTAGCACATGAAGGGGACTTTTTCTAATGTGGATCGCGGGTGAAGAAGTAGGTAGACTAATCGTTAGCCTTATCTGAGGGGCTCTAGTGGCAACTTTTGCTGGTATTCGTGAAGGCTAGGACGTACAGCGGCAAATGTTGTCATTTTTGAGGGTGGAAGTGGCAACTTTCGCTGGTATTCGTGCGGTGAGGACGTACAGCGGCAAATGTTGCAATTTAAGCGACTTTTTTAGTAGCCTGATAGAACACAAGATTGGAGGGCAGGTCAGCAGCTCTTCTTACTGTCGGAGGAACGAACGAATGAGTAACGAATGCATAAACACAAGTTTGAATGAGGCTTTGCGGCAGGCAGGCCTGGACCTGGCAAATGGCAAGGTCGCCTCTTATATTCCCGAGCTCGCCCGCGCCGACGGCAGCCTCCTTGGCCTTTGCTTACTGGATTGCGAAGGCCGTATTTATCGCGCCGGAGATTGCGACACATCCTTTACGGTGCAGAGTGTGGGCAAAGTCTTTTTGCTCCTTGCGGCGCTGGAACGCTTCGGGGAGCAGGCAGTCTTCGAGCGAGTCGGCATGGAGCCGTCAGGCGCGCCGTTCAGCGAACTCAGTACATTAGGGGAGTTTTCTGAGAAGCCCAGTAATCCCTTTATCAACGCAGGCGCTATTGTCCTCGCCTCCCTTGCTTCGACCGTCATGACCTTTGAAGAGTTCCTGGATTTCGTGCGCGGCCTCTGCGGCAATCAAACCCTGCAGGTCAATGAAGCGGTCTATCTTTCAGAAAGTGCTCACAGTGAGCGTAACCATTCACTGGCCTGGGAGCTTAAGCGGCTGAAACTCCTGGAGAATGATGTGCAGACTTCTCTGGATTTTTATACACGTCTCTGCGCCATCGAGGCTTCCGGCTGATCTAGCGAGGTTCGGTCTCCTCCTGGCCAGACAGGGCGAGCAGCTGGTCTCGCCTCTTCACGTCACCACGGTACTGAGCCTGATGTTTACCTGCGGACTCTACAACGGCAGCGGGGCCTTTGCTACACGCAGCGGCGTGGCGGCCAAAAGCGGCGTCGGCGGCGGGATTGTCGCCGTCGTGCCGGGCCAGTTTGGCATTGGGACCTTTGGCCCAGCGCTGGATCGCAATGGTAACAGCATCGGAGGTCTCCGCCTCCTGGAAATTCTGTCAGCTGAGTTCGGCTGGCACATCTTTGGCCCGCGCGGCGAGCAGACTAGGCAACAGGGTCCTTCAGCTTAAAGTACATCAGTGCCGCGCCAAACAGGCCGAGAATGCCGATAACGGTGAAGCCGGCTGAAAGACTCATAAGATCAGACAGCCAGCCCATGAGGGCAGGCCCGGTCACCATGCCGATACCGTAGACAGCCTGAAAGAAGCCCATCGCCGTCGTGCGTTGGCCCGGCCCCACATCGGCTGTGGCTCTGTCCATCAGCAGGGTCATCTGCACACCGACGCAGATACTCGAGAGCATCTGGTGTGGCAGCAGCCAGGCAAGTGATGTCGTGAAAGGAAGTAAAAGGGCCAGATTGGCATTCAGCACGGCTGTCGCCAGGAGCTGCTGACGCGGGGTAAACCAGCGAATCAGAACCTGCCCGCTCAAGAGCGTACCCACGGCGCGACTGATGTGAGTCAAGGTCAGAACCACACCGATCCAGTCCCCGCTTGCCCCGAGATCCGAGGCATAGCGCGGCACGAACCCCTGCGAAGTACCGAAATTGATCATCTGAGACACAGCAGCCAGGAGCGATGCCCACAGCAATGGGGATTTGCTGAGCTTGAGTCCCTTCAAGGTCGCGATGGCACTCTCAGGTTTTGCCTTGACGGTCGCGGGCTTCTCCCACAAGAAAAAAGCCAGAACAATCCCGACGGCGGCCAAAACCACCCCCAGCATGAACCCCGGCCTATAACCGAAGCGGGCTATGGTCGCGCTGCCAAAGAAAGTTCCAAGTATGGTACCTAAGTTCTGAATGAAGCTGATACGGCTGACCGCCTTCGTCCTCTCACCCGGTGCTTCGTAATAGCTGATATAGAGCGTCGAAATCTGAACCCAGAAGGAGGCGGACACCCCCGACATACCCCTGAAAACCAGGATCAGCCAGGGCACTTGGGTGAAGGCCAGACCAAGCGAGCTGATCAGCGAAGCCGCCAGACCGGCAATCACGAACATCTTGTTGCGACCCACCCGGTCCGACAGGATGCCCAGCGGAAAACGCAGAGCCATCTGCGTAAAACCATACGACCCGACAATGAAGCCTGCCAGCGTCAGCGATATTCCCAGCTTCTCCAGGTACGGTGTCAGCAAAGCTGAATATGTGTAGTTCGACATCCAGAACAAGGACGTCACCAGGATCAAAAAAGGCCCGCTCCAGCGCGGCCTTGTTTCGTTCGTTTGCGCCATATCAGCTCTCCGTTTTTTTATTTTATTTATGGTAGCACTTTGCGCCCCAAAATGCTTCGTCAAGTAGATTTATCTGGCACACTCAGCTACACTTGAGTCATCCAAGCACGAATTCCCAACCAAGCGAAAGGACCTCTTTATGTCGTACAAGGAACACTACTCACACTTAGGACGCAAGGTAATTTTCATCATGACCGACACCCAGCGCACCGATATGCTCGGCTGCTATGGCAATCCGGGCATGCACACCCCCGCCATCGACTCACTGGCGGCCAAAGGCGTGCGCTTCGACCGCGCCTACACCTGTCAGCC
>JAAYZH010000098.1 GCA_012514965.1 Clostridiaceae bacterium
ATAGCCCACCATCCACGGGGGTACTAGGACCAGGATATAAGTCAGGATTATTAAACTAAAGGATATCGCATATTCACGCCGGTAATATCGCAAAAACCAGCCGAACTGCTGATACAATTTCTTAAGCACACTAACCTCCACACGTCTCGAAAAAACACAGTGTATTGTACACAAACACAATTCACGTGACGGTCACAAAGGACTCAACACGTGAAATTCTTCTGCGCACAACAAAAAGCGGACAAAAATCCCGCCTGCTAAAGAGTATAACAGACGGGCAAGTCACTTGATATTCAATCTGCTAAATCGAGCCGGCTTCTAAGAGTCTCCTCACTGACGCTTATGAGTCGCTGTGCCTGGAGAGATTGTCATTGAAACGTTTCTGCATTTCCTCTTGCACTTCACCGTAGGTGCCGGCCATGAACCTATCAAAATACACTTCGTCGAATGCCTTCCAGCAGGCAGCTTCGTCGCCGGCCAGGATAGGATAGTAAAATACATGATTCTGTTCGGCTGCATCCTGGTCACCGGGCGCATCGCCGATCTTGATGACTTTCGCCTTGTCATAGCCATGCTCCAAGAGATAGCCTATGCTCTGTGCCTTCGTACCGACGTTCTGCGCGCAGACCACATCCACGTAGGGCATCAGGCCGGTGCGGGTCCATTCTTCGTGCACAGCCTCCGGGTTCGCCGAAGAAACGATGGCGATATCCGCAACTTCATGGATCTTCTGCAGGGTCTCGAGCACGCCCGGGAAAGGTACGTTCTCTTCTTCCGGGATCTCACCCACGGCCTTGTTCACGGCATTGGACCATTCCAGGGCTTTCTCAAGCAGCTCACTGGGTGCTTCAGCTAATCTCTGTTTGAGACCGGCGTTCGACAACGAAGTCGCATTCTCAATCCAGTCTTGCATATCAGCCAGGCCGGGGATCTCGCGGTATGTCTCGTGTACATAAGACAGCAGTGAAAAGCAGCCCAGGAAACGGTTCATACCACGTGTGAAAGAGAATAGATTCTCGCGGTTCCAACGTTCAAGCAGTTCATCCTGCCATTCCTCCAGGCCAAAGACCTTGATCATTTGGGGCCCAAAAGCCCGAAAGTGCTTGATATTCATGGTATCCATGGCACAGCCGTCCGAATCAATGCACACTAAATAGTCGTGTTTACGGCGAAAATTCTCTAGCATATACACCTCCGCATGTTGTCTTTTGTACTATTATAGCGGAGAATCCGTCGCGATTCTTGTGAAATATGGAATTCCAGAATTTTTGCATATCAATTTCTGTTGAGCTTCTGGTAAGATTTTGGGCAGGAGACACAGCTTCATAAATCTTCGACTGCAGAAAGGTCATAACCATGATTGAGAAAATTCTGTTTTATCGTACATCCAGCCTTTTACCCTGGCCGAATCAAGCCCTTGAAGCCTGGTTTACAGAAATCGCAAAGCCGGGTCAATTGATTTTCTATCTTTGGCAAAACGACCACACGGTGGTCATTGGCCGCAACCAGGATGCCTTGGCAGAGTGTCTGGCGGACGAACTGGAAGAGAGCGGCGGGTATTTGGCAAGGCGACTTAGCGGTGGCGGCGCAGTTTATCACGACCAGGAGAATTTGAACTTTACCTTCGCCCTGCACGAGGACGATTACGATACCCTACGCCAAACGGATGTGATTCTCAGCGCGGTCAAAGCCTTGGGCATTGAAGCGGAACGCACAGGCCGCAATGATTTGACGATTGATGGGCGAAAGTTCTCAGGACACTCCTACTATCGGCACAAGAAATCCCGCTTTCACAACGGGACCCTCATGGTACAGACCGACACTGCAAAAATGCAGCGTTACCTCACCGTCTCTCCTGACAAGCTCAACGCCAATCGCGTGCAGTCCGTTCGTTCCCGCGTCATCAACCTACGTGAAGCGGCACCCGACTTGACGGTGGACGCGCTGGCGCAAGCCTTGCGGGAGGCCTTACAAACTGTATATTGTGTCGAAGCTGAGGACTTTTCACCGGCGGATTTCGACTGGCAGCGAATCGAGTTCTGGGAACGTTTTTTCACAGACCGTGACTGGCGTTTTGGGCGGGATGGTCTGGATCGTTCCGGAGTTTGGCAAGCTGAGCAAAGGTTTGGCTGGGGCAAAATCGCTTTGCGATTTACCCCAAGAAACAACTGCGTCACCGAGCCGCTCATCGTCTCTGATGCCCTGGAGGCTTCCTGGCTGGCAGAGCTGACAGAACGCTGGACTGGCCTGCCTGCCCGCTGTTCCGCGCTTTGTGATGCAGTGGCAGTCATGGCAGAAGCTGCCGAAGCCGATGTCCGCGCTCCGGAAATGCGCACAGATATTATCGAGCTTCTGAAGACAATGCCCTGGCCTGAAAACTGAACTCGATCATGCGGCTCTCACATCTTAAAGGGCACTGCAAAGTGTCGACAACTAACGCTCTTCGAGGTTTTGCCCGAGAACTTTCACTTTCTCCAGATCCTCGATCGCTGTCTGGTCATTGTGTTCGATCGGCTCCCAGCTGTAACTGTGATCAAACAAGGCTCGGAAACCGACCATTGTGGTCATAATTGTGTAGATCGGGAACACGAGGATGGCCTTCCACTGGCCTGGCCAGACTTGCTTCTCAGCTTTGGCGATCAAGAAGATAAGTGTGCTCAAAATCACTTGGCCTGACATGGCACTGACCGCCAGCACACGCGCCAGTTGCAGGAAGTCTCCGGTTCTCATGAACTCGAAAAAAAGCGTCAGGACCCACGTGATCGGCATGAGAATCAGAAATGGGTAACCCAGGCTGTACATCAGTCCATCAAAGGCTTTGAGCTGCCCGCCAAGGACGCTTTTGAGCAGGGGGATCGTCTTCATCTGCATCATTTGTAAGGTCCCCAGAGTCCAACGGCAGCGCTGTTTGTAGGTAGCCTTGATTGTAGTCGGCTGCTCGTCGTAGATGACCGCCGAAGTGCAATAGGCGATTTTTTGGCCCCTCAGCACCATATCCATAGCGAACTCAAGATCCTCTGTGATGGACCGGGTGTTCCATCCGCTCTCTTCAATCAGTGACAGGTCAAAGACAAAACCCGTGCCGCCGACAGAAAGCAGGCTGCGGTTCGCGATCGCGCGAGGATGGTCATGTCCTCGTC
>JAAYZH010000099.1 GCA_012514965.1 Clostridiaceae bacterium
AAAGATATTGAATCCTCGTTTACGATCATCGCCAGTAATGATGAAACACAAGTGCTGAACGGCGGTTTCGAAGCCGGCAATCTGAGCGGCTGGGAAGTCCTTACGGATATCTGGCAGGTTCAGGACGGCAAGTATCTGGGTGTCATTTCCGCGGAAAGCTATTGGAATGAAGCACTTCCTTACAATCAGGCCGGTGCGTATCATCTGGACGGCTGGAGCAACGGCATCCCTGAGGGTGAGACCTGGCAGCTGAAGTCCGGCACATTCACACTCGGTGGCAGCGGCTTCATTTCCGTACGCATGGGTGGTAACGCAGCAGCAGTTCGTGTTTACAAAGCAGATGGCACGGAAGTCGGCTATTACAAGCAGAGCCGTTTTGCCGATCAGAATTTCCCGAGCCTCGCACAGGGTGGTTCCTGGGCAGATATGGGAACCTATGTCATGGATCTAAGTGACTATCTCGGAGAAGAACTCTACCTTGTTTTATGTGATGAGCAAGTCGAAGGCTGGGCTCAGTCCTTCTTCGACGAAGTCGTTACAAACTATCCAGAAGCTCCTGACTACCAGAACCTGGTAGACGAGGTCAAAGACGGCGGCACCGGTGATCCGGTTGAGATTCCCTGGCAGCTGGCAGCAAACCAACTCTAGTCAAGCAGGGGTTCGGATGATTCTGTCCGGGCCCCCATTTTTTGAGGAGATCACATGACAAGATCGAAAACCTTTCTGCCTATTCTATTGCTGTTACTTGCAGGCATTCTTGTGACTTTCACCGCTTGTAAGCAAGCGCCGGAACCGGTAAATGAAGATCTGCTCCTGCATGTAGGCTTTGATGAAGGAGAAGCGTTCGAATTGGCGGACCTGACCGGCCAGCTGCCAGCCGTTGAACTCTCCTACGTATTCGAGAAAGCGATTTATAAGGGTTCCGAAGAACCGGAGTGGCGCGAAGAGGGAATCAAGAATGGCGCGCTTCTCTTCGACGGGAATTCCACTTTCGCGACCTATAACAGAAGTGCGATTACCCTTGAAGGGCCGGAGCTCAGCATCTCCATCTGGATCGCGCCCCGTATGTTTGAATGGGATGACCCTAAGGCTGCAGAGGCCGGAACCGCCAAGCTCACCGGCATTCTTTCGCAAAGCAGCAAAGCTAAAAATGAAGGTTTGATCCTCGGATACCAGCGGCATGGACGTCTAAGCTTCCAGGTCGGTACCGGTTCGGACTGGCTGGAGATCTGGACAAACGGAGATAATCTGAAGAGCCTGGCTTGGAATCAAGTCACGGCAACTTTCTCAGCCTCCAAAGAAGAGATGTGTCTCTTCCTTAACGGCGAATTGGTTGCCTCGCGCTCTGTTCCCAAGGATTCCGCGATCCAAGGCGCCGATTCGATCGGCCTGGCGATCGGCAGAAACAACGAAGGCGAAAGACTCGATGCCGGCTTCCTGAATGTCGTAAGCGGCTACCTCGATGAGCTGCTTGTGAGCAATGTCGCTTTGGCCAAAGAGGACGTTCGCGCGCAGTACGAAGCGGTGGAAATCCCTGCAATCCCCTATGAAGAAATCGGCCTGCAAAATCTCTTGACGGATGACATCTATCGTCCGCAATTCCATGCCGGCCCCCTGCAAAACTGGATGAATGAGCCCCACGCTCCGCTCTACCACGAAGGGAAGTACCACTTGTTCTTCCAACATAATATGGCGGGCGCCTACTGGCGCAATATATCCTGGGGTCATTGGGTCAGCGATGACATGGCAGCTTGGGAACAGATTGAGGACGCGCTGGTGCCGACGGAGAATTCCGTTGCCCCGGATGGCGTCTGGTCCGGTGCCGCGACCAAAGACAGCAACGGTGTGCCGCTGCTTTTCTTCACGGCGGGGAATGACAGCTTCCGTGACGACGGTTTACTCTCGAATCAGAACATCGGAGTTGCCTACCCGGCCGATCCGACGGATCTTAATCTGACGGACTGGGAAATGGCACCTGAACTTGCTCTCGAACAACAGCCGGGAGAGGGTCGTGCGGGTCAGTTCCGCGATCCCTTTATCTGGAAAGAAAACGAGAGCTGGTACATGACAATTTGTTCCGGGAATACAAAAAACAGCGGCGGTACGGTTCTGCTCTATTCTACGGATGTCCTGGAGCTGCAAGCTGACGGGGAGATCCTGATGGACTGGCAGTATCACGGGACGGTTTACGAGATGGAGACGGCTCCTGCCCAATTCGGCACATCCTGGGAATTGCCGATTATCGTGCCGATCGCCAATGAGTCGAAATCTGTGGAAACCTACCTGTTTATTTTCTCGCCGGCCCCTGCGAGCACCGCAGACAACAAAATATTTTACTTCCTGGGTGATTTCGACCACGAATCCGGGGCTTTCATCCCAGACGAATCGTTCAGTAATGAGCCCAAAGTCCTCGACTACGGCGACAATGTCTTTACAGGCCCGAGCATGCTTTATGATGAAGATACAGGAAGAGCCGTTCTCTTCAGTATTATGCAGGGGCAGCGCTCCGGCGCCGAAGAAGGTCTTGCAGGCTGGGCTCATACCGCAGGCTTAGCACGTGAAGTCATACTCAGTGAAGATGGAACGGAGCTCCGGCTTCGACCGGTCAAAGAGCTGCGGAATTTGGATGCTGAGACGCTGATTGATCTGGAAGACGAAACACTGGCCCAAGCGAACGAGGCGCTCGCGTCTCTCGATGAGGATCTCTACAGACTTGAGGTTACGTTCGATCTGACTGGACTTGAAGACGTCGGTGGATCGCTGGGTGTCGAGTTGAAATCCGATGGTGACAAGGACCGAACGACGTTGTCTTATGATCCTGCAGCGGGAGTGATCTACGGCAACACGCAAAACCGCGGCAAGGGCGCAAAACGAGCGGAGGTCTCAGGGGATTTCACGCCGGAAGGCAGCTCACTGACCCTGGATATTTTCGTGGACCGTTCTCTTGTGGAAGCTTTCTTCAACAACGACAAAGCAATCAGTATGAGAGCTTACGTGAAAGAACCTACATCCACAGGTATTCTCCTGTTCAGTGAAGGGGGCGACTTGGAGATCCTGTCCCTGAAGGTTACAAGACTTACGTCCATATTTGGTTGAGAGGATGAGCAGATAACGGGATGTTCGGCCGAGTGGATGAGTGGCTGAATCGATGAGCGCACAGACTTGAAGTGCAGTCGTTTTTCCTCACGCTCTTTGCGGAATGGTGCGTTTCCCGCAAATGCTCACTACTAGCTGAATTTTTTATCAGAAGCCCCGGGCTGCTATGACAGGCAGACCGGGGCTTTTGTTGACGATATGTGTTTTGGCGGAAACTTGAAACGAATGCCTGGCCTAATGAGCGCCCGCTGCTGTTTATACCATACGTTGATGGTCTGCGGAGACTTGCTCATGAAGGGGGCTTTTCAGTGGTTTCCCAACACAGACGCGACAATATTGCCTAAGTATGTGCCAGAAGGACGGAATCGCTGCAGCAGCGCAAGCGCTTGTTCATCGGCAAATTTGCTCTCGATTGTGTTGGGGTAGGACTTGAAGTCCAAACCTTCGTCTGTGTGCGTAAACGCGACCCTCTGGCTGCGGTATTCTTCCGGTGTAACCCCCAGCCTCTGGACGAAGACTTTGGTCAGATAGCGAGGGTCGGAGAAACCGGATTCGTAGCAAATATCGATCATGGACTTGTTTTCGTACTGCATCAGATTGCGCGCATGATAGAAGCGGCGCAGCGTGACATAGTCCTGGAAGCTTTGGCCAAAATTCTCCTTCACAAAACGCGACAGGTAGCTCAGGGATAAGTCTTCCTGCGCGGCAAAATCGGATAAATTGATCTTCTGGGTGTAGTTTGCGTCCACAAAATTCACGAGCTTGTTGATGCGGGCGACCTGGGTCTGGGCGGACTGCTGCTCTGCGGTGCTCAGGTAGCGGTGGTCAAAACTCTGCAGGATCTTCGAAAAGAGTATAAATAGGAGGCTTGATGCAAGCAGCAGACGATTCTCGTCGGTCCGGAAGTACTGGAAAGTGAGCTCGACTGCCAGATTACGGATCATTTCGGTTACGGCAGGATCGCTTGGCGCGATTTTCGCCGACTCCTCGAAATACAGACTCTGCGCGGCAGGGTACACTTCCCGAAAGAGATAATTCGACAGCTGCACGAACAAGAGGAGGGCGCCATCCTCGCGGCTTTTGATCTCGTGCAGTTGGTTGTGGTTGAGTAAAACCACATCATATTGGTGCAGCTTATGCAGTTCTCCGGAAATGATGAAATCTGTTTCGCCCTCGAGTACTACGCCGACCTCGAAAGCCGGATGAAAATGCGGGGTCCGATACTGGATTCGGTTCAAAAAAATATTCACGTGCGAAAGCGAGCCAAACTCAATCAATTCGAAGTTATTCTTCATGCGTTGCCCCTTGTGCTGAAATTCTGTGAAATTACATCTGTAGCTGAAATCATAGCATGTATTTACAGGTCCGTGGCCGGCGGGATTGCTACAATGAAGGTATCACGCAGCAGCCCCGCCTGGTCCTGGCCAGGCAGCATAAGGCCAAAGGAGTGCCCCATGCAGAGAATCGCCGTTGTTGGCAGCATCAATATGGACCTCGTCGTTACCGCGGATCGCATCCCGCTGGCGGGTGAGACTTTGGCCGGGCAGACCGTCCGGCACTACCCCGGGGGTAAGGGCGCGAACCAGGCGGTCGCTGCGGCCAGACTGGGAGGTATCGTGCAGATGTTCGGCTGTGTCGGGGAGGACGCCAATGGCGAAGCCCTGCTCCGAAATCTGACCGCTGCGGGTGTCGATATCTCGTGCGTTCTTCGCCGTTCCGGCGTCCCCACAGGGATGGCGTTCATCACAGCGGCCCAAACCGACAACACCATCGTCATCATCGCCGGCGCCAACGCCTGTGTTACACCTGCCTATCTTGAAGCGCAGCAGGCAGCCTTGCTCCAGGCCGACATCTTCCTCCTGCAAAACGAAATCCCCCAGGAGAGCAATGACTATATCATTCGTCTTGCCAGCAAATACGGCAAAACGGTAATCCTTAATCCCGCCCCCGCCCGGCCGATTGCCATCGAGCTGCTAGACCTCGTCCGTTACTTTACGCCCAACGAGCACGAGGCCCGGCTGATTTTCAGAGCTGGAGCCTTCGGCGATGAAAGAGCAGGTGAGGACACATGCGAGGTCGGCAATGGAACGAGCGATGAGCCAGCTGTGGATGCGAGTAATGGCAAGCTCCCGGAGCGCACAAGAGATCAGGCCGATCTGAAAAAGATCTTGCGCAGGTTCCCCGAGCAGGTGATCGTGACCCAGGGCGCACAAGGCGTCCGCACCGCTTTGCACAATGGGGACATTCTGCATATTCCGGCCTATCCGGCTCAGGTGGTCGATACTACAGGCGCGGGCGATACCTTCAACGGGGCTTTGGCCTGCGCACTGGCACAGGGGCGAGTGCTGCCTGAAGCGCTGGCCTATGCGAATGCCGCAGCCAGCTGTGCGACGGAACACGCCGGCGCGCAGGTCGGGATGCCGAACCATGCGGAGGTGCTGGAGAGGCTGGGGCAGGTGGAGCCGGACGCTGCAGAGCGGATCGATCATACACTGGGTTAACGAGTTACGTCTACATTGCCTGTTCCAGTCGGCGGGATTACGAAGCGCCCTTCCACGCTGGTGTCCGTTCACAGAAGCAAAAAATAGAGTACTTTCAAAAAAAGATGCCACATCAGGCCTAAACATGAGATAATGGCCTTGACAAGGAGGTGTGATTATGGCACGCATCATAACGATTAGCAGAGAATTTGGCAGCGGCGGACGCGAGCTCGGCAAGCGTCTGGCAGATGAGTTAGGATTTGCCTATTATGATCGTGAGATCGTAACGGCGATAGCAGAAAAGACAAAGATAGACGAAGATCTTGTCGAACACACCCTCGAAACGGGTCCGCGTACAATGGTGCCACTGACATTTGGCCATACATTCGACTACATTCCTGAGTTCCCTTCTGAATCCAAAAGGATTCTGGGAGACCAATACGATGTGATCAAGAGTATGGCGGAGCGTGGTGACGCTGTTTTTATTGGTCGTCATGCAGATGTAATTCTTGAGAGTTATAAGCCGCTCAAGATTTTCGTGTATGCAGAGTTGCTGGCGAAGATCGAGCGCTGTCGCGAACGTGCTCCTGAAGATGAACATCTGTCCGATCGCGAACTGGCCCGAAAGATTCGCCAGGTCGACAAGGGCCGTTCCGCTTCTCATGTGACCGTATCCGACCTAGCCTGGGGCGACAAAGTGGGTTACGACCTGATGGTGAACACAACGGAGATGGACCTCAAGGTGCTGGCCAAAGCATTGGCTGAATACGCGAGACATTTCTTCGAGAGCCAGGGCAAGTAGTTTTATAGCTTCGCTTGGCGATTTGCATGCCTACATGGGCCAAAGGTTCCCCGTTCGTGAGCTTCGCTAGCCCTCAACGGGCCAAACTCCCCGTTCGTGAGCTTCGCTGGTCCTCAACGGGTCAAAGTCCCCGTTTGTGAGCTTCGCTAGTCCTCAACTGCGTAAACGTGTGGTGTTTTGTACCACACGTTTTCTTGTTTGCGGAGGCTTGCTCACGAAGGGGAGTTTTCTCAGACGGGTCATGGGAGCGTGGACATAGGAAATGAGCCGATATCTAGTACCCAAAGTGTGTGTTTACGGAGGATAGTTCAAGAAGGGGGCTTTCCTTACTTACCTGCTGCGTTGAAAGTAGGTGAGGAGTGGGCCTCCGGAGATCGGTTGAGGTCGGATTACAGCGATTTTTGTCATTTCAGAGCCAGCCGGTGACAAAAAACTTCCAAATCCGAGATTGAGGGGTCAACGGAGTGGAAGATTTGACAGATTTACTCCGATAAGTTGCGAAAGATTGACTTTCTTGAACAGGGGAGGTCGGATTACAGCGATTTTTGTCATTTCAGAGCCAGCCGGTGACAAAAATCTTCCAAATCCGGGATTGAGGGGTCAACGGAGTGGAAAATTTGACAGATTTACTCCGATAAGTTGCGAAAGATTGACTTTCGTGAACAGGGGAGGTCGGATTATAGCGATTTTTGTCAATATGTCCGCGTCCCCTGACCTCCCAGTGACAAGGTTCTTCTTTGTTCGGGAAGGGAGGTCGGATTACAGCGATTTTTGTCACCCCAGAGCCAGCCGGTGACAAAAATCTTCCAAATCCGAGATTGTAGGGCTATACGAGTGGAGATGGAGAGGAGCGTACAAGACTATCATCGAGCAGACAAGTTTTGGCCCCGGATTTTGTTGACATGGCCTAAGGGCAATGTGATAGTAAAAATATGATTGTGTGAGATGCGAATGTGTGGGCTGGGTTTTGGCCGTCGACATGTGGACCAAGGGAGGCTGGAGAATGGTGCAAAAGTACGATAATGAGCAGAGCGCGAGGGCAGTGCGGGGGATCTGGAGCCAGAGCGATGCGCTGCGTATGGGGATGGGGTGGACCGAGGAGGACCTTGAGAAGCCGTATGTGCTGATTGAGGACGTTTTCGGGGAGTCGCATCCGGGCAGTATCCACCTGGATCAGCTGGCGAAAGAGGTGGCGTACGGGGTGCTGGAGAGCGGCGGGCGGCCGTCGAACTTCCATGTTACGGACTTGTGTGATGGGATTGCGCAGGGACATGATGGGATGAATTACATTCTTCTGTCCCGGCAGCTGATTGCGGATATGGTGGAAGTGCACGCCAGCGTGCATCCGTGGGATGGGCTGGTGCTGATTTCGTCTTGTGATAAGGCTGTGCCCGCTCACTTGATTGCGGCGGGGCGTTTGGGGCTGCCGACGATTGTGGTGCCCGGCGGCACGATGAGGCCGGGGCCTTTTATGAGCGATTCGGGGCGTGCGGGCGAGATTTCGCTCAAGTACAAGCAGCACGAGATCGGGGATTTCGAGGTGATGCAGTACAAGAAGACCGGCTGCCCTTCGTGCGGCGCGTGCCAGTTCCTGGGTACCGCGAACACGATGCAGGCGATGGCGGAGGCCCTGGGGCTGGCGCTGCCGGGTAGTTCTTTGGCCGCCGCGACGATGATCGATATTACGCAGATGGCTCGCCAAGCCGGCCAAATGGTGCTGCGGCTGAAGGCTCAAGGCATCACTGCGGACGATATTCTGACTCCGGAAGCCTTCGAGAACGCCATCATTATCCACGCCGCGATTGGCGGCTCGACGAATGCCATGATACACCTGCCGGCGATTGCCCAGGCCCGCGGGATCAAGCTGGATGTGCGCAAATTCGACGAGATCAACCGCCTGATTCCTCACCTCTGCGACATTGCGCCCAGCGGCCGCTATCCGGCCGAAACCCTCTGGCTGGCGGGCGGGATTCCCGCGGTCCAGGAGGCGCTGAAGGATCTGCTCCACCTGGATGTTATGACGGTAACCGGCCGGACACTGGGGGAGAACCTCGAACAGATGAAGCAGAGCGGCTTCTACGAACGCAATCACGGCTTCCTGGCCAATTACGGCTTGCGTCCTGATGATATCATCAGGCCCCGGGCCACCTGCCAGGAGTTCGGAACGGTTGCGGTTCTCAGCGGTAATCTCGCGCCCGAGGGAGCGGTGATCAAGTACTCTGCTGTTCGCCCCGATATGATGTATCACGTGGGCAAAGCCCGCGTCTTCGATTGCGAAGAAGACTGTCAGGCTGCCGTGGTCGCGAATACTATCGACCCCGGCGATGTGATGATTATCCGCTACGAGGGTCCGCGCGGCTCCGGCATGCCGGAAATGTACATGACCACCGAGGCGATCATGAATAACCCGCGGCTCAACACCTCGACCGTTCTGATTACGGATGGCCGCTATTCCGGCGCTACCAAGGGCCCCTGCGTCGGGCATGTTTCGCCTGAAGCGGCTGCCGGCGGACCGATCGCACTGCTCGAAGAAGGAGACCTGATCGAGCTCGATATCCCAGGCCGCCAGCTGCGCATCGTCGGCATTGCGGGGGTTCATCGTGAAGAAGCGGCGATTGCGGACGAGCTGGCCAGGCGTAAGGCTGCTTGGGTGAAGCCCGATCATTCGGGGCGCCGCGGGATCTTCAAACGATTTACGGAGACCGCAACGTCCGGGATGGACGGGGCCTATATGCCCTAGGCGGCTTGGTGTGCTGCGTCACACATGTGCTGCAGCCGTTCGATTGAGTTGACTGATCCAGAAGGCGGACAGCAGACAG
>JAAYZH010000100.1 GCA_012514965.1 Clostridiaceae bacterium
CCTCGAAGAAGATGACTTGGATGAGCTGCTGGATGCAGGCCTCTATATCGGTCGAGCCCCCGGCCAGGTCACAGACTTTCTTAAGGAATACATTTGGCCTCTGCTTGAGGCAAACAAGGCTGCGCTAGCCAATACGGAATCCGCTGAGCTCCATGTGTAGCAGGAATTTTGTCTGTAGCGTTGAAGGAATAGCATGATATATTTAGATCACTGCGCAACTACCAGACCATATTCTGAGGTAGTTACTGCTGTCAGCACAGCTACGGCTGCTGATTTTTGGAATCCATCCTCAATGTACCGCCCGGCCAAAGCGCTTGACCGACGCCGCCAAGCCGCCTTGCAAAGTCTTGCGAGTCTTTTAGGCTGCCAGGCTGAAGAACTGATTCAAACGTCTTGTGCCACGGAATCAACGAATATGGCACTAAAGGGTCTTTTTGCACGTTATGGCAAGCGGCTCGACCGCATTATTTGCTGTGCATCGGACCATGACGCCACCCTGGCTACCTGTGATTATCTTGCAACGCACGGGGCTGACATCATTAGGCTTAAGCCGCGCGCGGATGGACGCATCGATCCTGCAGACCTCGTTGACGCCCTAAACGACAGAACTTTGCTTGTGAGTATTCTTCACGTGAACAATGAAACGGGTGTGGTGCAAGACCTCGAGACCCTTGTGCCCTTGATTCGCGAGCACGCCCCCAAGGCTTTTATCCATGGCGATTTGGTTCAATCCTGGAGCAGAATCCGCTTTAGTCTGCGCAGACTCGACCTTGATTTGGCCTCCTTTAGCGCTCACAAAATTCACGGACCGAAAGGTGTCGGATTATTGTATCGCAAGGCCAAAGTCTTGCCGGATCCGCTGATTCACGGCGGCGGACAGCAGAAAGGGTGGCGTTCGGGCACAGATAACTGGCCGCTGTTGCATGGCATGCAAATTGCCGCGGAAATTCAAGCAGAAAGCTTCGTTCAGCGCAAGGCTAAAGTGAACGCTCATCGCGCCTACCTAAGCAAAGAACTCACGAAATTAGCTGCCGTGTTTAATTTCTCGGATACGGTTGCAGAAATCTGCAGTGTCTCATTCCCCGGCTTGCGTGGGGAGACGATTCTCCATATGTTGGAAGAAGAAGAAATTTATCTTTCAACCGCCTCCGCCTGTCAGACGGGAAGCGGTAAGGTCTCACATGTATTGCAAGCTTGCGGAGTGCCGCTCGACAGAGCACAGGGCACACTGCGGATCAGCCTGGACGCTCTCAATACCGAAGCAGAGCTTGAATATTTGGTTCAGACTTTGAAAGCAAAACTTGAGCAGCTGCGCCAATGGCAAAGCTAAGCGATTAGAAGGAAATTAAGTGGATAGTAAAAAACAAGTAGTTTTGACCCGAATCGGGGAGATTGCCCTAAAGGGTCTGAATCGACATAAGTTTGTCGAAAAAGTTGTCAAGAATCTCCAGTGGCGTCTGGAGGGCGTTGGTTCTTATCTTGTAACGTCGAGCCAGAGCCGCATCTGGGCTGAACCGATGGACGAGGAGTCCGCGAGTCCGGAGAAAATGGCAGACGCCCTCAACGTAGCCTGTCGTGTGTTTGGCATTGTTTCGGCCTCCCTAGTCAGCCGCATCGGCGGCGGTTTTGAGGAGATTTGCCGCGAAGCAAATCTGCAGGCTGCTGATGAACTGGCCGGGCACAGCAAAGCCTTGACCTTCAAGGTCGAATGCAGACGCGGCCGCAAAAACTTTCCTATGACCTCACCTGAGGTCGCGGTCGAACTTGGCGCCTTCTTGCTAGAGCAGCAGCCCAGATTGAGTGTGGATGTCAATCAGCCGGATTTTGTTGTTTATGTTGAGATCCGCGAGGATATTTTTGTCTACACGAAGATTATTCCGGGTATTAAGGGGCTGCCGATCGGAACAGCAGGCAAGGCGATGCTGCTGCTTTCAGGCGGTATCGATTCGCCGGTGGCAGGCTATTTGATGGCATCGCGGGGACTGCAACTGGAAGCAGTTTACTTCCACAGTTTTCCTTTTACTTCGGATGAGGCTAAAGAAAAGGTGATCACGCTGGCTCGCATCATCAGTGAGTACAGCGGCAGAATCCGCCTGCATATTGTGAACTTTACGGAGATCCAGGTGCTGTTGCG
>JAAYZH010000101.1 GCA_012514965.1 Clostridiaceae bacterium
CGCCATAGTATTTGACGAGATGACTTATTTCAATCATCTTTTCTCCTCCGTGATGGATCTGTTGATTTGCGCAGGGTTTATCCCTGAATCATGGTGTAACGGACTCTGGATGGATTATTCCGCTTGAGATCTTTGAGAATCCTGTCATTCGGCTCAAACGTCACCAGATATCTGGCGCCTTTATAAGAAGCGACAAAAAACCAGACCTTTTCCAGACTGCTGTTCGTCGTAAGATTCATGACTTTGAGTGATGTGTTGCGGGCGTTGGCCTTGTAGTCATCTGAAGACACAGGAGCTAGGATCTCCATGTCTTTCGCCGCGACACTGATCTGACGCTTGCGCTTGCGCTTGTGGATGATGAGATCCACATCCAGCTGGCCGTTCGTGCAGATATATTCAAACTCGCGGTCAAAATTACTGATCATGTAGTACAGACCATATGCTCCGCCAATCAGAATCAACGGCAAAAATGCCATCACGTACTGAAGAAATAAGAACGACACAAAAATGATCAGCAGGTAAAGCATAACCAAACCCAGAATCAAGAGCTTATCCCGTGAAGTTTTATTCCTTTTTACGATGGTCTCGATAAAAACATCTTCATTACCTTGCATATCTTCCTCCCAAAATTGACGAATACCTCGACTATTTTAACTCATTTCGCGGTAACAATGTAGTATAAGCGCTTTCTGTTCAAACATTGTTAATTGAAAGGTGTTTTCGGCTTGGCAGCGCCGATGTCTGCTGTACTTGCAAAGGGATTGCCTCTTACTCCGGACTCAGCATATGTCGCGGATCCAGCAAATCGTCCGCTTCTTCGGCGGTGAATTTTGTTTCGCGCAAAACGGCCTCCTTCAAGGTCAGGTTTTCGACAAAAGCCAGTTTGGCGATCTTGGCCGCAGCTTCGTAGCCTAGTTTAGGGCTGAGCGCTGTGACGAGCATCAGTGATTGTTCCAGATTTGCTTGAATTTTGGCCTGGTTTGCCTTCAAGCCACTTGCGCAGTAATGAGTAAACATGTGGAGAGAATCCGTAAGCAATTCAGCAGAACGCAAAAAATTGTGAATAATTACAGGAGTGTAAACATTTAATTGGAAATTCCCTTGAGAGGCCGCAATAGAAATTGTCGTCTGGTTTCCCATGACTTCCACACAAACCATGCTAAGTTGCTCACATTGAGTCGGATTTACTTTGCCTGGCATTATCGAGCTGCCGGGTTCGTTGGCCGGCAGAATCAGCTCAGACAAGCCTGCGCGCGGCCCCATTCCCAGCATGCGAATATCATTGGCAATTTTCAGGAGATTAGCGGCCAAAGCATTGACCGCCCCGTGGGCGAATAGCAGCGCATCCCGTGAAGTAAGGGCATGAAAAGCATTGTCCGAAGCAGTGAATTCCAACCCCTGATTCGATAGTTCTTCAGCGACCAGATCTCCAAAGCCTCTGAAAGTATTCACTCCCGTGCCTACAGCCGTGCCGCCGATCGCCAAGATCTGCAGGTCCGGAAGCGCGGCCTCGATCTGACGTCGGTTCTGGCTGAGCATTTTCGCCCAGGCGCTGATCTCCTGGCCCAGCGTCAACGGTGTGGCGTCCTGGAGGTGCGTACGCCCGATTTTGACCAAATCCTTATACTCGACCGCCAAAGCCTCAAAGACAGCCTCCAGAGCCTTCATGGCGGGCAGGAGACCGCCGTGGAGAGAACGAGCGGCAGCTACATGGCAGGCAGATGGGAAAATATCATTCGAGCTCTGCCCCATATTGACATCGTCGTTGGGATGGATCAGCTTAGCCGCAGCCAGTTCGTTGCCGCGATTCGTAATAACCTCATTTACGTTCATGTTCGAATGTGTACCGCTGCCTGTCTGCCACACAGGCAGAGGGAATTCCTTGTCATGGCGACCAGCCAAAATCTCCAGGCAGACTTCATCGATTACCGAGGCCTTATCCGGGCTGAGTTTATCGGCGCGGGAATTGACCTTCGCCGCTGCTTGCTTAAGTTCGGCCAAAGCATAGACCACCGGCAAAGGCATCAGGTCCTGTCCGATCGCAAAGTGCTGTCGGCTGCGCTCGGTTTGAGCACCCCAATAAGCATTTGCAGGTACTTCGATTTCGCCCATGCTGTCCTTCTCTATCCTCGTAGTCATCTGTCTTCTCCTTCTGAAAATACGCCTTGCAGCAATCGCTGTTTCGCAGGCGATTCGTGGGACTGCACAAGTATCCTTTATACCCGAGACGGGTGATGATACAATTTAAACATTATAAAGCACGGAGGACTATATGGACAAACGCAAAGAACTGGCCCTAACTCGACACAAAGAATGGGGCGGCAAGTTAGAAATTACAGCCAGAGCTCCGGTTTCGAACGCCGATGAGCTTGCAATTGCCTACACGCCGGGCGTAGCCGAGCCGTGTTTAGCTATACAACAGGATGTAGACCTCTCCTACATATATACAAGGAGGCACAACCTCATCGCTGTTGTTACCGACGGCAGCGCAGTTCTTGGCCTGGGTAATATCGGACCGGAAGCAGGCATGCCGGTCATGGAAGGAAAATGTGCCTTGTTTAAGGCCTATGGCGGTGTCGATGCCTTCCCACTCTGTATACGAAGCCAGGAGAGCGACGAGATCGTCCGGACCGTTACACTGTTAGCCGGATCCTTTGGCGGCATTAATCTCGAAGATATTTCAGCACCGCGTTGTTTCGAAATTGAACGCAGACTTAAGCAAACGCTGGATATCCCGGTGTTCCATGATGACCAGCATGGCACGGCTGTCGTAACCCTGGCAGCCCTGCGCAATGCCCTGAAGGTAGTTGACAAGAGCCTGGACGAGGTCCGCATTCTCATCAACGGGGCCGGGGCTGCCGCAATGGCAATCGCTAAACTGCTGCGGGCAGCTGGGCTTGATCCGGCGCATCTCATCATGTGTGATTCCAAAGGCGCGATCTACGAAGGCCGCAGCGACTTGAATGCCTATAAGGCGGAAATCGCTGCCATAAGCAACCCAGCCAAACTCCAGGGCAAGCTGGATGAAGTCATTGAGGGAATGGATGTTTTCATCGGCGTTTCTGCCGCCGGCGTTCTGAAGGCGGACATGGTAAGCAAAATGAGCACTCACGCCATCGTATTTGCTTGTGCAAATCCTGTACCCGAAATCATGCCTGAGGAAGCTCTTGCAGCCGGAGCTGCGGTTGTCGCCACCGGCCGCTCGGATTACCCGAACCAGATCAACAATGTTCTGGCTTTCCCCGGGATATTCCGCGGTACCCTGGATTGCCGTGCCAGTGACATCAGCGAGGGAATGAACCTCGCTGCAGCCCGCGCAATCGCAGACCTCGTTTCACCGGCGGAGCTGGATGCCACCCACATTATGCCAAATGCCTTTGACCCTCGTGTCGCGCCGGCAGTGGCCAGAGAAGTCATCGCCGCCGCCCGCTCGGAAAAGCTGAACCGTATCTGATTCCAGAGCACTCATCTTCTCGTAGTAAATCTACAAAGGGACTGTCTCAGAATGAGACAGCCCCTTCTTCTTACTCACTTGTATTGAGCGTTTAGTACATACCGCCCTGAGGCATCTGAGCAGGCTCAGGTTCAGGGATATCCACGACACAAGCTTCAGTAGTCAGCATGGTCGAAGTGATCGAAGCAGCATTCTGCAGAGCGGATCTGGTCACCTTGGCAGGGTCGACAATGCCCTTATGAACCATGTTCACATACTCTTCGTGTATAACATCAAAGCCGACCCCGTGCTCCTGGTTCTTGACACCCTCGCAAATTACGCTGCCATCCAGGCCTGCGTTGAGCGCGATCTGACGAACCGGCTCCTCCAGGGCTCTAATGACGATTTTTACACCCGTACGGACATCACCTTCCGTCTTCACCAGCAGTTCTCTTACAGCCGGAATGACATTGATATACGTGGTGCCGCCGCCGGGAACCATACCTTCTTCGACACCGGCGCGCGTGGCTGCCAAAGCATCTTCGATACGGAGCTTACGCTCTTTCATCTCGAGTTCAGTGGCTGCGCCGACCTTGATAACAGCTACGCCGCCGGCCAGCTTTGCCAGACGCTCTTGCAGCTTCTCGCGGTCAAAATCAGACTCGGTATTGGCAATCTGCGCGCGGATCTGGAGAACACGACTGTCCAATGCAGCTTTCTCGCCGGCACCATCGACCAGAATGGTATTCTCTTTCGCCACCTTGACGTGACGAGCCCGGCCGAGCTGGTCAAGTGTTGCATCCTTCAGCTCAAGACCCAGTTCTTCAGTAATAACCTGTCCGCCTGTCAGAACAGCGATGTCCTGCAGCATTTCTTTGCGGCGATCGCCAAAGCCAGGAGCCTTGACCGCTACACAAGTAAAGGTGCCGCGCAGCTTATTGAGAATTATTGTCGAGAGTGCTTCGCCTTCCATGTCTTCAGCAATGATGAGCAGCTTCTTGCCGGTCTTCACAACCTGTTCCAAAACAGGCAGGACTTCCTGAACGTTGCTGATCTTCTTGTCTGTAATCAGGATGTAAGGATCATCGAGGATTGCTTCCATCTTCTCTGTATCGGTCGCCATGTAGGCGGAGATGTAGCCGCGGTCAAATTGCATTCCTTCAACGACTTCCAATTCGGTAGTCATGGTATTGGATTCTTCGACGGTAATGACACCGTCAGCGGAAACTTTCTCCATAGCTTCAGCGATCAGCTCGCCTACCAGCTCGTCATTGGCTGAGATCGAAGCGACACGCGCAATGTCCTGGCTGCTAGCTACCGGTACGGAGATTTTCGCGATTTCACGGACAGCAACTTCCACTGCCTGCTGAATACCTTTACGCAGGAAGATCGGGTTCGCGCCGGCTGCAATGTTCTTCAGGCCTTCGCGGACAATGGCTTGTGCCAAAAGCGTCGCGGTTGTGGTACCGTCGCCGGCCACATCGTTCGTCTTCGTGGCAACTTCCTTCACCAGCTGGGCTCCCATGTTCTCGGCGCGGTCTTCAAGCTCAATCTCTTTCGCAATGGTCACACCGTCGTTCGTAACCATCGGCGATCCGTAGCTCTTGTCCAGAATGACATTTCTGCCCTTGGGACCTAACGTTATCTTCACGGTATCTGCCAGCTTGTTTACGCCGCGCTCAAGCGCCTTGCGTGCCTCTTCACCATAAATCAATTGTTTTGCCATAGCTTAACTCCTTCTATTTCCAAAAATCTTAGGCCTCAACAATGGCCAAAACATCACTCTGTTTCAAAATCGTGTATTCGACCTTGTCAATCGTTACCTGCGTACCGGCGTATTTGCTGATCAACACCTTATCGCCTACGGAAAGCTCCATCTTCACTTCTTTGCCTTCCACCATACCGCCCGGTCCGACTGCGACAACTTCCGCAACCTGGGGCTTCTCTTGTGCGGATTCGGGAAGCACAAGACCGCTGAAGGTCTTCTCTTCTTTCTCTGCCATCTTGATAACTACTCGATCACCTAAAGGTTTAATGGTCATTTGTAACCTCCTGAAATTTTTATAAATTAGCACTCAAGTCTCCTGAGTGCCAACAACAGTAATAGTAGGTCATTAGTCAAATAAAGTCAATATCAAATGGGAGTGAAAAAAGCAAAAGAATTTTTGCAACAATATGAATAAATTATGTCCAAAAAAGCACAAAAAAATCCCTCCCGACACGTTTGCCGAGAGGGAATTCTACTTGGTCAATTCAGGGCTGCAGAGGATGTTGGCACAGTAGATGCCTCGGTCGGAGTACGATCCGCCCAGCTCCCGACGATCTCAATCGAAACAGAAGCTGAAGGTACGGCAGTCATTCCGCCTTCAGTGGAATTCAAACCGGTTTCCGTCGTTCCGCCCATTGCGGTCGTACCCGCGCTTGTTTTAGCAGACGGAGTCGTACCGGAAAGAATCTCCTCGCGAAGGTCAACTTGACCCTTGATCGCCCAGCCCAAGATAACGATCACACCAAAGAGTGCAAAGGTAACAAGTGTTCTGAGTAAGAATTGACGGCGCCTGCGCTGTCTGGCGTAGTCGGTCATCTGCTGCGGGCTGCGCTGTGTCTTTGCCTGGGAGGCCCGATTCAGGAGCTCTTCAGATGACATCCGATGCGTCGGCGGCATATATGTCCCGCCTTCAGGGCGTTTCCACGCATAATTTTCGTCGTCAACTACACCACCCGGCAGCTCCGTCACAACCGGACCTGCTTCGAGGTCGCGCGGGACGCTATCCGGATCTTTGATTTCTTCCCAGTCTGAGGGGTCGCGACGTTTCATAAATATACCTTATTCTACTGAATAGCCATTCGGGTTACTGCTCTGCCAATGCCAGCTGTCGGCGCACATTTTGTCCACATCGTATTCTGCGGACCAGTCGAGCTTTGCTTTGGCCAAAGAAGCATCCGCGTACACGGAACCTACATCTCCCGGGCGACGTTCGATGATGCGGTAAGGAATCTCGACACCGCTGGCTTTCTCGAAGGCTCGAACGAGATCAAGGACACTGTAGCCGTTGCCTGTGCCTAAATTGATTGCGATGGATCCTTGATTGTCCGCGCTATAAGACAGGGCCTTGACGTGGCCGCGGGCGAGATCCATGACGTGAATATAATCCCGGACGCCTGTACCGTCCGGCGTATCATAATCATCGCCAAAGACTCTCAGATACTCAAGCTTGCCGACCGCTACTTGCGTAATGTAAGGCATGAGGTTATTCGGTATGCCCTTGGGGTTCTCACCGATGGTGCCGGATTCATGAGCGCCGATTGGGTTGAAATAACGCAGCAGGACAGCAGACATGGATTCATCCGCTGCACAGACATCACGCAGAATCTGTTCGTTCATATATTTCGTCCAGCCGTAGGGATTCGTGCAAGAGGTCGGCAGATCTTCGTGGAGAGGAGAAATATTATTCAGGCCGTAGACGGTTGCCGAAGAGCTGAAAACAATACGTTTGCACCCGTTGTCGCGCATTACTTTGAGCAGAGAAATTGTCGTATTAAGGTTCACATCATAATACTCAAGAGGCATTTCGACGGATTCACCCACAGCCTTGAGACCTGCAAAATGGATAACTGCAGAGATGGAGTTCTCGTCGAAGATCTGCTGCAAAACCGTTTCGTTACGGACATCAGCTTCATAGAAAGGGATGCTTTCGCCAATAATCTTCTCTGTACGCGTCAAGGCTTCTCTGACTGAATTCGCCAGATTATCGATAACGACCGCCTTATAGCCAGATTTGTAAAGAGCAATCAGGGTGTGACTGCCGATATACCCCGCGCCGCCGGTGACCAAAATAGTTTCCATTTTCCCTCCCGCTTTCGGCACTTAAGCCGAATCTTTTGTTAGCGATATTTTACCCTTTAGCGAGCACCGGGGCAAGGAAAGCCCACTGAAGTGCTCTCAACCCCTTTTTTAAGTGAATCAGTGATTACTATCGGGATTATACTGAAGGATATTTCCGCACCAGAATGTCACAGAGGCTGTCACAAACTGCTTTGGCCAAATCCTCATTCTCTGCTTCGACCATGACGCGAACAAGTGGTTCGGTTCCGGAAGCGCGCAAGACTATCCGGCCTCGGTCAGCCAGCTTCTCCATCCATTCCAATTCCTTCGTACGAATTTCGGGATCGGCAGCGGCTTCGTTCTTGATCGTGTTCGGTATTGAGATACCTCTATTCACCTGTGGGAAGATCGACATGATCTTATCTGCGTCTGCCAAATCGAGCTCAAGTTCATCAAGAGCAGCAATCAGGGCCAAAGCGGACAAGAGCCCGTCACCCGTCGTCTGATAGTCGCGCAATATAATATGACCGGACTGCTCGCCGCCCAGGCTGTACTTATTCGAAAGCATTTCTTCAAGCACGTAACGATCACCCACCTGCGTGGTCACAAGATTGATATCCTGTTCTGCGCAGAACTTATGCAAGCCGAGATTGCTCATCACGGTTGCCACTAATGTGTTGTTGCTGAGTTCACCGCGATTTTTCAAGAACATCGCCAGAATAGCCATCACAGCGTCACCATTGACGACGCGTCCTTCGCGATCGATGCAGATCAGACGGTCGCCATCACCGTCGAAGGCAAAGCCGACATCCGCCCCGGAAGCCTTGACTGCTTGCGCCAGTTTCTGCGGATGGGTTGAGCCGCAGCCATCATTGATATTCGTACCATTGCCATCACAGCCAAAACGCGCGGTGATTTCGCAGCCCACAGCCTGAAAAAGGCGGTCAGCCAGCTGCTGAGTCGCTCCATTTGCGCAGTCCAAAGCCACACGCAGCCCATGGCCACTGGGTCTCATTTTGTGGAGCAAAAAATCCAGATACATCTCCCCGGCCCTTTCGAGCTGATAAATTCTGCCAATAGCAGCCCCCTGCAAGGGTTCGTTCACATCAGCTGTTTCACCGTTGATGTAGCTGCTGATTTCATCCTCAACAGAATCCGGCAACTTGTACCCTGCATGGTCAAAGAACTTGATGCCGTTGTACTGGAAAGCATTATGTGAAGCAGAAACGACAACGCCCAATGCATAGTCATTAATTCTGGTTAACGTCGCGATACCAGGTGTAGGAAGCTCACCTGCAAGATAGACATCCAATCCTTCGGAACAGAAGCCGGCAGCCAGGGCCGCCGAGAGCATGTCTGCCGAAATCCGGCCATCGTGTCCGATCAATACTGCGTTTCCCTGAGCATGCCGGGCACGCAGGACTCTGGCACCATACTTGCCAAGTCGATAGGCCAGTCCGACATTCAGTTCAACATTCGCTATACCACGGACGCCGTCCGTACCAAATAATCTTGCCATTTGCTTTAACCTCAAGCTTTTCCTAATTTATTTTTAGTTTACTTAGTAAGCATGCTATGCACACTGCCATCGTTCTTGAGAATCGATTGCGCGGGCAGAGCTCTTCTGGTCTGGGTAAGAGGATAGACTCTGGAGCCTCGTCCAATCATACTTCCGGGGTTCAAGACTGCCTGACAGCCGATTTCACAGCCATCTCCGACAATCGCGCCTATTTTGCGAAGCTGTGTGTCCACATCTTCTTCTTCGGCAAAGTGAATTCGGATGTGGGCTTTATCCTGCCGGAAATTCGAAGTAATCACGCCTGCCCCAAAGTGCACATCGTTGCCGAGAATCGAATCCCCTACATAACTGAAATGCGGCACCTGAACATGCTCGAGCAAGATGCAATTCTTGAATTCACAACTGTTGCCCAGCACACAGTCATTGCCCACCAGAATGGCCCCGCGCAAGTAGGCACCGGGTCTGAGCTCACAACGCTCGCCGATAATACAAGGCGCTGCGATGTTCGCTGAAGGGTGAATCTTCGCAGATTTCGCTATCCAGATCTGCGGTTCGCGTTCCTCATAGGTGGCCGGATCCAGCTTCGGCCCCTGCTGGAGGATAAATTCCTTGATCTTCGGGAGTGCTTCCCAAGGGTATACGAATGACGCCAGCCAAGTTCCATAGGGGGTCCTGGATAGATCGAATAATTGATCAGTTTGCCATGAAGGAAGATGCATAGGTTTCTCCTCGTGTAAAAATTTTCTTTTCTCTAAATAATATATGCATCAGCTAACAGACGCAAGAAGTCCTTGAGATCTTGTTTGACATCCTCTGGGCCCTCCAACTGAACTTTGCCGCCGAACGCAAGTACCCATCCGAAAAATCTTTCACTGACGCGAATGTACTGTACTGTCCTATACCATTCGGTTTGGTCTGACATTTGGACGATCATGTCCTCGCCAAAACGGTCGATCATGGCGCCGAGCAGATCTTGATGGAAGAGAATGTGGCAGGTTCGTTCCCTGCCATTGTACATATCAAACACACTGCGAGAATAGACCGAAGGGTCAAAGCGCGCAGCCGCGGCTCGTCCTGCAGGGTCGTCTTTCGTCAGTACCTCAATCTCCTGCATGCGATCCACTCGATAATGACGATGATCACCGCTGGCCCAGTCGCGAGCCACCAAATAATAATTCTCATCGTCCCAAATCAATTCAAAGGGAAAAGCTTCATAACGGGAACCGTTTTTGCGTTTCTGGCGATGATAGCGTAAGTGTCCGCCATCCCGCGAAATCACCCATTCGCTGTACGTAAAGGAAATTGGGCATTGGCGATGCAAGGCTTGCTGAATACTGTCGATATTGTAATAGATCTGCTCGTTGGAACTTTTTAAGCGACTCATAACATGCACACGATGACTCAGCTCTTTTCGCTGACTCTTTGGCAGCAAAGAGGCCAGTTTGTTGATCAATCGCGAGGTTTTGCGAACCGTAAGAAAACGAGAAGACCAAACTGCGTCCGCGAGTATCTTCAACTCAGCCAGCTCCAAC
>JAAYZH010000102.1 GCA_012514965.1 Clostridiaceae bacterium
ACCCCCTCCTGGTTTCTGTGCGCTCCGGCGCTCGTGCCTCCATGCCTGGCATGATGGATACCATCCTGAACCTCGGCCTCAATGATGAGGTCGTAGTCGCAATGGCTGAGCTGACACAGAATCCGCGCTTTGCCTACGACTCCTATCGCCGTTTCATTACAATGTTCGCCGATGTCGTCATGGAAATCAGCAAGAGTCACTTTGAAGCTGAACTCGACGAAGTGAAAGAATCCCGCGGTGTCAAGCTCGATACAGAATTGGATGCCGAAGCGATGGCCGAGGTCGTTGCCCGTTCTCTTAAGGTATATAAAGAACTTAAAGGCGAAGATTTCCCGCAGGATCCCAGCGTTCAGCTGATGCAAGCCATCAAGGCTGTTTTCCGCTCCTGGAACAACGACCGCGCCATTATCTATCGCCGCCTGAACGGCATCCCCAGCTCTTGGGGTACCGCTGTCAACGTCCAGGAAATGGTTTACGGTAACATGGGTGACACCTCCGGTACCGGCGTGGCCTTCACGCGTGATCCTGCCACCGGCGAGGACAAGCTTTTTGGCGAATTCCTGATGAACGCCCAAGGCGAAGATGTCGTGGCCGGTATCCGCACACCGCAGAGTATCGAGCACCTCAAAGACGTCATGCCGGATGTCTATCAGCAATTCCATGATATTGCCCAGCTGCTCGAGAACCACTACAGAGACATGCAGGACCTCGAGTTCACCATCGAACGCGGCAAGCTCTTCTTGCTGCAGACCCGTAACGGCAAGCGCACTCCTCCCGCAGCCCTGCGCATCGCCGTAGATCTGGTCGGAAGAGGCATTATCACGGAAGAAGAAGCCGTCATGCGCATCGATCCCGCGCAGCTGGATACCCTGCTGCACCCGATGTTCGATCCCAAGGCACTCCAGACTGCTGTTTCGATTGCCAAAGGCCTGCCCGCCTCTCCCGGTGCCGCCTCAGGCAAAATCTACTTTACAGCCGCAGCGGCCAAAGCTGCTGCCGAGCGTAAGGAACCCGTAATTCTCGTCCGTATGGAGACCTCACCGGAAGACATCGAAGGCATGAACCTCGCCCGTGGCATTTTGACCGGACGCGGCGGTATGACCTCCCACGCAGCCGTGGTTGCCCGCGGCATGGGCAGATGCTGTGTAGCCGGCTGTTCGGAACTGACAATTAAAGAAGAAGAGAAATTCATGCGAGACGCCGCCGGTAATCGCTACGAAGAAGGCGATACGATCTCCCTGAATGGCAGCACCGGTTATGTCTACGCAGGATCCGTACCCGCTATCGAGCCGGTGCTCAGCGACGACTTCGCGACCGTCATGGCGTGGGCGGATAAATTCCGTACCATGGGTGTGCGCACGAACGCCGACACTCCAAAAGATGCCGCTATGGCCCGGTCGCTGGGCGCCGAAGGCATCGGCCTGACCCGTACCGAGCACATGTTCTTCGAGAAAGACCGTATCTTCGCCTTCCGCAAGATGATTGTGGCCAAGAACGAAGCTTCCCGCCGCGCTGTTCTCGAGACCATCCTGCCGATGCAGCAGGCAGATTTCGAAGGTATCTTCGAGGCCATGAAAGGCCTGCCGGTTACCATCCGTCTCCTCGATCCCCCTCTCCACGAATTCCTCCCCACCAATGAAGAGGAAATCCAAGAGCTCGCCGAAAGCATGGGCATGACCATGGAAGAGATGGAGAACAGCATCGAGAGCCGCAAGGAGCTCAATCCCATGCTCGGACACCGCGGCTGCCGTCTGGCAGTTTCCTATCCCGAGATAGCTGAACTCCAGACCCGCGCTATCATCAACGCCGCTCTCAAGGTCAAAGCCTCCGGCGAAGACATTGTGCCCGAGATCATGATTCCTCTGGTCAGCGAACTCAAAGAACTGCAGTTCGTCAAGAAGACCATCAAGGAAACAGCCGACAAGCTGATCGCCGAAAGCGGTCTCGACCTCAAATACATGATCGGCACCATGATCGAGATCCCGCGCGCTGCCCTCCTCGCTGACGAGATCGCCACCGAAGCAGAATTCTTCAGCTTTGGTACCAACGACCTCACGCAGATGACCTACGGCCTGTCCCGTGACGACGCCGGCGCCATCCTCGAGACCTATTACAAGACCAAGATCTTCGAGTTCGACCCTACCGCCACCATCGACACCAAGGGTGTGGGCAAACTCCTGCGCATCGCAGTAGCCGGCGGACGCGAGACGAACCCGCACATCAAGCTCGGAATCTGCGGCGAACACGGCGGCGACCCTGCCTCGGTCAAGTTCTGCAACGAACTCGGCCTCAGCTATGTGTCCTGCTCGCCATTCCGCGTGCCGATCGCCAAGCTCTCCGCAGCCCAGGCAGCCATCGAGCAGAGAAAATAAGCTCGCTGCTGCAGCTTGTCTGATAACGCAAATCCCCGTCTGCCGCGTGCAGACGGGGATTTGCTTGTTATAGGCATGTCTGGCAGAGAGCTCGCGTTACGCATCCCTGACAACCTCTATCCGGAAAATCAGATTACGATTCGCCACTGCCCTCTTCGTCCTCGACAAATTCCAAAATATCGCCTGGTTGGCAGTCAAGTATGTCGCAAATCGCTTCCAGAGTAGAAAACCGTATAGCTCTTGCCTTGCCTGTTTTTAAGATAGAAAGATTACTCTGCGTAATCCCAATTCGTTCACTCAGATCCTTGAGCTGCATCTTCCTTTTGGCCAACATGACATCAAGATTCACAATAATTGCCATACTACACCGTCAACTCATTCTCTTCCTTGTACTCCACGGCCTTCTCAAAGAGACTTGTGATGAAGTACAAGACGTTAGCGCCGGCAAAATTTACACCCATGGCCAAAATTATGTAGCCCCCAGGCAGTCCGACCTCGTTGCCGATTTGTGAGGTACTGTAAACGAGAATCGCTGTTGTGAATAGGAATGCGCAGGTAAATGAATGTGCCATGATTCGCAAGCTCTTGACTGTCTTGCGTGCAAAGATGTTCTGCCGATTGCTCTGCAACACCAGATAAAAACCGATCACTACAGCCAGAATGATGGCTGTCACCATGCCATAGCTCAGCAGCAAAATTGGAAATTGCATATAGGCGATTTCAGGGTTATGCTCCGCAAAACTTCGTGAGAGCACCAGCAGTAAGGGGAATAAAGCTAGGAGCGCGAACGCGCTCAAAGCGAGCGTGAGTAGCAAGATGATGTTTCGAATTTTCGACATTTGGTTCCTCCTGGTTTTTTGAAGTGTCAGGCGTTGGACTTCCTGCTTCCGGTTTCAGGCTTCTGGCTTCCGGTTTCGGGCTTCCGGCGCCGCGCGTCGGGCGTCGGGCTTGTGTTGATAGGTGGTCTATAAATGGGATTATAACCTGTATTTTATTGTTTTTCAATAATTTTTTGTTGTTTATCAAATATTTATTAAAACTAGTCGGACGCCTTCCTCTAGTGCATTTGTCAATGTTGCTGCGATACGGTTGGGCTGGGCACGTTGGGGATTGGAGGCTGGGGGGCTGGCGCGGGCCGGGGTGGGCCG
>JAAYZH010000103.1 GCA_012514965.1 Clostridiaceae bacterium
TACACCGGTTTCATCCGGGCTTTATGGCTTAATTATGCACTTCGTGGCCAGCGGTATTCTGGTTCTGATCCCTGCGCTGATGTGGAAGATGAAGAAATCACAGCCGATGCTTGTGGTTTCGCTGCTCTTGGCTGCTGCGGCCATGACTGCCATTATGATTCCCCTCAATCTTGTTGTAACACCGATCTTTTTGGGTGTTACCGTAGACGAAGTGATGCCGATGATCTTGCCGATTCTGCTGCCGTTTAATGCGATCAAGGGCTTGATTAACGCCATTGCGACTTTTATCGTTTTTCAGAGTGTCAAGGGACTTGCTCGCAAGTATTTTGGCTAAAGACAGTCTCACGCTGCAGTCTGATTTCTGTCAGTTAAGTCCGGGCCAGGGCATATGCCTCTGGTCTGGAATTTTTTTATTTCGAGAGTGTGTTATACAGCGTTGTCTGACCTTACAAACATGATTATTTGATTTTCACCGTACAGTTGACGAATTTCCCGTAAAAAGGCAACAATTGGTATAATCACTCTATACAATCTTTTTGCATTAATATTCTGGAGGACTCGCCATGAAGCAGAAGGTACCTTACTATGTCCGGGAAATCCGCAAGGGACAGCAGGCAGAGGAACAGGACAACCGTCAACGAGCCCCGCGTGTTATGATTGCCGCCGCAGGAAACGCGCGCGGAGCCGACCAGGCCGCTTTGGCCTTGCTAGGTATCTGGCGGGAACAAGAGCAGTCACCGGCCGCTTTTGCAGCGGGGCCTCTTCAGAATCATTTGCAGGCTTTACGCCTGGCTAGCGGCAACGACGCACATTCTCTTGATAGCTGGTTTCACGAAGCCGATACGCTCTCTTATCTTCTTTCGCATTACACGGAAGGCCACCGCGTGGCTCTGATCGAAGCGAGAGCGCAGTATTTCGATACCTGCTCGCCCCTTATGCTTTCGTGGTCCGATGGCGAGGATCGTGAGATCCCCCGTGGCAGTGCTGCAGAACTAGCCCGCTTGACCAGGACTCCTGTCATTCTTGTTGTAGATGTCAGCGATTTATCTTTTACCCGTCTGGCTTATCTCAAGGGCCTCCTAACATTTAGACCGAATGAGGCGATCGCGGGCTTTATTCTCGCCGGACTCCCTGAAACAGCAGCCAAGGAAAGCAAACGTCAGGTCGAAACCGAGCTGGGGCTGCCTGTTTTCGGTACGATACCGGAAAGCGTGCTGCACGATGAGCTGCCTCGCCTGGCAGACTTGGTGCCTGAAGTCTACGAAGATCTGATCAGCCGTAAGATCACGCAACTGGTGAGAGATTTGCGGCACAGTCTGGATGTGACCGCTATCTTGCAGCTTGCTGACAGCGCTCCGCAGCTGGACGCGGATTTGCCGCAAAGCCTCTTTAGGGCCCAACGATTTCTGGGTTTTGAGAAACGCCGTTACCGTCTGGGCGTGGCCCGTGATGAAGCTTTTTGCAGCTACTATCAAGAGAACCTTGATTTGCTGGGGGAAATGGGCGCGGACCTGGTTTTCTTCAGCCCCTTGCGAGATCCGTTCTTACCGCCGGATCTGGATGGACTTTACTTTGGTTCGGGCCGGCTGCTTGATTATCTCGCGGATGCCTCACAGAACGAGACCATGCGTCAGCAGATTCATCGTTTGTCGGATCAAGGTCTGCCCATCATGGCCGAGGACAGCGGGACTGTGTATTTGGCCAAAGCTTTCCGTGCCGACAGCGGCAGGGAATGGCCCCTGGTCGGCATACTGCCCACCGTTGCTTCTCTCAGCGCGCTAGCCGTGCCAAAATATTACGCGAATATGACTTCAAGGCGAGACGATCTCCTGGCCGAACATGGTATGCAATTGCCTTGCCTCTTGGGCTCACAATATATCTTTTCGCCCGACGGTGCTTCCTATCGCACGGCCGTTAGGGGCAAAGGTTTCGTCATGGAGGGCTTCTCGACTCCGACGATCTGGGGCAGTCAGGCTCAAATTCATTTTTATGGACAACCGCTCGCGGCAGCTCGCTTCACGCAAGCTTGTATGAAAAACCTCGTCGGCCGCAGCGGCGGAGGGGAAGCCTTGCAAGGCTGGAAGCTCTAGTCCACAAGGGAGCTGCTTGAGCCTTGGAAAGATATTGAGCAATTGTTTCGAAGTTTCCAAATCAGTTACTTCAGGCATTTAGTGCATATGATATAATTAGTAAATCGAAAGTAAATTCATTTTTATGAACAATTTCCGAGGAGGTAAAATTAATGTTTATTGAAGAAATTATTGGTGCATTCACAGGCCAGAACCGCAGAGACAAACATCGCAGTGTAGCAACCGGCGCGATTTTAGGTTTCGTTGGCGGAGCAGTCGCAGGCGGAGTCCTGGGTCTCCTGTTCGCGCCTAAGTCCGGAGCTGAGACACGTGAGGTTATTGGTGATGTCGCAAGCAAGAGCTACCACACAGTCAAGGACAAGGCTTCTGAAGTCGGTGATAAGGTTTCCTCGAAGGTCACGGAAGTCGGCGGCAAGGTGACAACGAAAGTCTCTGACACGTACAACCAGTTCAAGGAGAACTTCGAAGAAGGCAAGCGCGATGCTCGCAAAGTCGCGCGTCAGGCCCGCAGGGCTGCCCGTGATGTCGGCGATATCGTTACTGACGCCGCTGAAGACATCGGTGAAGAAGTAGAAGACGTGGTCGAGGATGTTAACAGCTAATCGCCTTTTCGGTTTGCGGGAAAGGATCGCCGTATGAACTTTATCTCACTTAACAGTACCATTTCGATCAACGTGCAGGATTTATTGCTCGGATTGCTTGTAATTGCCGGCATAGCCGTACTAGTTATCTTGTTCGTGATTTTAATTCGGGTCTTAGGTACCTTGGGCAAAGTCAATCGCATGCTTGACGATGTCACAGTTCCCCTCAAAGGGACCACAGCTGAGCTTCCTGCGATGGCAGTTAATCTGCGCGATATTCTGGGCAACTTGGTCGATCTCACCGATGATATTACCGAAGCCAGCCCTGAGCTGCTCGAGTCTGTCATCGAAGCCTTGCAGGCAGCTAATGCCAGCGTCGGCGCAGTCAGCGGAATCGTCGTAGGTGTTACCGACGGCGTAGCAAATATCGCCAGTCGTTTTACCGCTGGCGGCAGCAGCACCAAGAGTTCTGCAGGTTTTGCCAATGGCTTTGCCTCAGCAATGGGCAGCTTTGCAGGTGCGCGTTCGAAAGCCGCTAAGGCCAAGAAGAGCCAGGCCAAGAAGAAACGCAAGGTCAGGCGCTAAGCTCAACTGCCACATGAGATTCACACGATCCGCCTTCTCTTCTGGAGGCGGATTTTTTGTGCCCTCAATACAATAATGCCCTGGCTAAAGCAATCGCGGTCAGCGGTGCAAGCACAGTCAAAAAGGGGCCTTGACGTCCGAAGGCGGCAGCGCAGGTCAGCAGACGTCGGTGCCGGATCCAGAATAACAACGTAAAAAGAGCGGTTGCAGTCAATAGCAGTAACCACAGCTCAAACAGGGGGAAAAGAAAACCCAAACCGGCGCTGAACAGGAAATCCGCTCCACCCCACGCGCTGCTTCGCAGGGAGACACGCACGACCAGCAAAGGCAAGAGCCCCAAAGCGATATTCGCGCCCCAATTCAGCAGATGGGGTGGTAAGCTGCTGCAGAACGCCGGATCGCCCAAACTGGGATCTGCATTTATCAGAGCGAAAGCCAGTCCTCCCAGAATAAAAGCAAGCAACAGAAGCAAAGGTATTCGTCTGTATCGCCAGTCAAAATAGGCGGTCATGAAGCATATCACCTCGAGAAACAGCCCAAGTGTCAGCCCTAGACCAGAAAAATTGTTCCCCAACTAAAGAGCACCCCCTTTCGCACTCAAGTATGCGCAAGGAGGTGGACAGGCGACCGCCACTAATAAATACAAAAAACCACAAACGCCGCGTTTTGGCCAGCGTGACCTACGTTCTACGTGGAAGGAAGAACAGGCTAGTCGCTCACAGACTCGTCAGGTGCACGGAAAAATCCTCGCATCTCTTGCAGAGAAAAACTGTCGAGCGGCAAGCTGACGCGTCGGCCACCTTCGAGAGCGGATTTATATATCCCCAAAACATTTTCGACTGCTTCCATTCCCGACATCCCGTCGGCTCGCGGTGCGATGTCCTGATCGAGGGCTTGGGCCAGATCCCAGTAAATCCCGGTATGTGGGTTCAGGTAAGCCTTGAGCTGGCGCCCGAAGCCGTTCTTACGCATTGCCGCCAAAGTCCGCCGCCAGTAGTGGGCCTTGGCACCCTTGCCCTGACGATCCCGAACCTTGATATAGGGCAGGCCTGAACGCAAACCAGCCTCAATTTCCGCGCCTTCTGTGGAAATATAGAAGCTCGCGGAATGCATCTTCGGTGGCGTGTTCGTCGTCCCCTCCACACGGCAAAGGCTGCCGTTAGTCATCTCTAGGATCGCTGCGCCGTAATCCTCCGCCTCCATCTTGTGACTCAGGCGGGCAATGGCTCCCTGTACGGCAACGGTTTTCTCACCCAGCAGCCAGATCAAGAGATCTAGGGCATGTACAGTCTGGTTCATCAGGGCCCCGCCGTCCTGCAACCACGTACCACGCCAGGCAGCCTGGTCGTAATAGGCCTGGTCGTGGCCCCAGTGCACGCGTACGTCCGCCGATAGAACCCGACCGTATTTACCCTCGGCCAAATCCTGGCGAATAAGACCGACTAGCGGGAA
>JAAYZH010000104.1 GCA_012514965.1 Clostridiaceae bacterium
CAGGGTAATGGGTGATCAGTGCGAATCTTGTTATGTGATCGCACCACAAACCCCCGATACCGTACTGCAAACCGCCACCCCCGCGCCGCAACACCTCAGTCCCTCGTCAGAAGCCGGCACCAAGTCACCACAAGACAGCACCACTCCATCACAGAACTTGATCACCCCGCAACGGCAGAACTTGACTACCCAGCCACAACAGAACTGTCACTCTCCCCTGACGCGTTCCTATAAGCTGATCGAGTTTCGCGGCATAACTTTGCCCTTTCTGAAGCAATATCGCATAGGGTTTCCAGCACTGGATCGGAGATTTCGCAGGCAGATGGCGCAAACACAGCTCGACATTGTTCACGCGCATGATCCATTCATGGCCGGCCATGAGGCAATCCGCGTGGCGCGTCGCCAAGGCATCCCGGTCGTGGGTACATTTCACTCCAAGTATTCGGATGATTTTCAGCAAGTAACGCACAGCAAGACGCTTGCTAGATGGGGCGTTCACTTCATTGTGAGCTTTTACACTAAGTGTGATCAGGTTTGGACGGTCAGTAATTCTGCTGCTGATGTGCTTCGAGCCTATGGGTACAAGGGAGCGATTGAGGTGGTTGAAAACGGAACGGATCGCATAGAGGCGGATCCTGAAATCGTTCGAATGGTGAGCGAATGCTATGGTCTGGGGGAGCTGCCTGTGTTGCTTTTTGTCGGCCAAATGAATTGGAAGAAAAACGTTCGGCGAATCCTTGAGGCAGTGAAAATTCTGGTAGAGCAGGGTCGTGCGCTGAAACTTGTCCTGGCGGGGCAGGGGCCGTCTGAGCCGGAGATTCGGGCTTTGGCAGCGGCGATGGGGTTAGGTAAGCTTGTCGTGTTTACAGGGCATGTGTCGGATCCGCAGGTGCTGCACGGGCTCTATGCCCGCGCGAATTTGCTTGTGTTCCCTTCTCTCTATGACACGGCTGGGCTGGTGGTGAGTGAGGCGGCGGCCTTGGGCACTCCGGCGCTGCTGGTTGCGGGCTCAAGTGCCGCGGAAGCAGTGAAGGATGGCGAGAATGGTTTTTTGGCCAAAGACACGCCACAGGATCTGGCGGAGCGGATTGCCTGGGCTCTGGAGCATCCGGATAGGCTGCGGGAGATCGGGCAGGCGGCGCGCATGAGCATCCCCAGGCCCTGGAAAGATGTGGTTGCGGGTGTACTGGATCGTTACGAGGAGCTGATCGCCTCCTATGAAAGCCGGCAGCGATGAGGGACTAGGACTCTTTCTTGGGCCCTTCCTCAAGCAGCTGCGGGTTTTCCAGAAAGCGCTCGAGTTGTCTAAAGGAGCGGGCAAAATAGACGCCATCACAAATGCGTTCATCGACGGTATAGCCGACGGTGACGCACTTTTTGATTACAAGCTCATCGTTCACGACCACAGGAATTTTGGCGGTTTTGCCTAGGGCGACGAAAATCCCCGCTGTGCCGACTTCGTAGAGATGGTGGTAGATATAGTCGGTTTTTATAGATTTCAAATGGGTGAAGAACAGGCTCGTGTGAAAGGGGCTGACTTTGATGACGCTGGCTGGCAGCAGATTTACTTTGTCCAGACCCAAGAGGCCTTTGACCAGGAATTTTTTGAAGAAGCCGGGCATCGACATGAGACCTGTGACGAGTTTATCGGTTTCGGTGCTGATGCCGTCGGTTTTGGCCTCAGCGATGTAGTTGTTGATGATCTCTGCAACTTCGAAAATGTTTTCTTGGCCGGTGAATTCGAATTTCACAGTCGTTTCTTCACCATTCTCCCGAAAGGAGCGCTTCACGACCATGGAGATACAAATGTTATTCCTCTGATAAACCTTGCTGCTTATGATAAAACGGTTGAGCTGAGGCCGCTCGGCAAGCAGTCTGACGTAGGCTGCGATGAAGAAGTGCAGATAGCTGATTTTGTGCCCAGCCGCTCTCTTCTCTTGGATATAGCTGTCAATGGATTCGGTGACAAAGATGTGCTTCGAGAAATTCTGAGCGGCAGTCCGGCTGTCCAAGACATATGGAATCAATTCGGCAAATGGATCTTCTGCTTTGATACGCGTCCCGTCACTTCGTTTCATGCCGCCCCCAATGATCTGTATTGTCTTTGATTATACCCGTATAGGCGCGATAAACCACGTGCTTAGCTGAGATTTGCCGCGCTCTGCAATTTTTCTAGATTTTTGGCCAAATCGGGGCCTGATTTCCCGTGCAAATTTCAAATGAATAGAAACGTTTCCAAGTCCTCCTATATAATCGATAATAAAAAAAATAATTTTTCGAGG
>JAAYZH010000105.1 GCA_012514965.1 Clostridiaceae bacterium
ACCCCCAGATCTGGACAAAATTTGCGAAAGTGTGTGCTCGCGCCCTGGAATATCGAAAATTTTGTCCACCGCACCCTCGAAACCTGCTCCGAACCACGTGCCGCAGACCCAGCAGCTTGTCTTCCACTAGCAAACAGAACCATCAAAAAGCCGCCTCATTTTGAGACAGCCCGCCTGCGTTCTGAATTCTTTCGCCTAGGGTGCGGCGGACGCCAGCCACGCCTGCAGCTCGGCATAGAAGGCCGCTGTTTCCTCTGCTGTCTCCAGATTGAGAATTACCCAGTCCCGAGCGTTTTCGTCATTGAGCTTGATGTCGATGTGCACTTTGACCGCAGTGTGAATGTAGAGTCGCACTGGACCGTAATCGTTGAGGGTGAAGAAGCCGTAGGCCTTGTTTTGGCCGCCATAGCCGTTCGTGCGCCGTCCGTCCAGCTGTGTCTCTGTGAGGGCTATACTCTCAATCTCGTCCGCCTGGATCTCCCAGCCATACAGGGGCGACTCAATCTGCAGACGGTCTGCCTCGAGTTCAAAGGCAAAGCTCAGGAAGCCAAGCATAAAACCACCCAGCAGGAGGAGGACGACGAAACCCATCGTGAGTCCGGCTATGACTTTACCCTTGCGATTGCCGATATTGATCGTGACGCCCATGCCGGCGATGCGCTTGGGTACGAAGACGCGGGGGTCGAGGGGATCATGGTAGAAGCCCCACTTATAGAGCTGGCGTGTCTCCTGAAACTGCACGGTGGGGTCTTTCAGAAGCTCCTCTCCCGCCTCTTTCAGCTTGCGCTCGGCTAGATAGGATACGGTGAGCAGCAGGGCAATCAGGATCGGCATGGTCAGCAAGATCAGATTGCTCGCGGCAGGGAAATACAGCAGCCCGATCGCGATTGCCAAACTGACCAGAACGATGATCAGTTCTGTGGCAAGATAGCTCAGGCCATAGATACGTTCCGCCCGTCGCGCATAGGCCTGATTGAGCTTGCTGTCGCTGCTGGCAGCCCGCACCCGCAGGCGCAGGACGGCCGGATAGGACAGCGGAATGATCACCAGGACCAGGGGGAACACCACGAGCGTGAAGCCCGGCAGTTCGGAAGACGTGTCGTTGAAGAACCGCAGGAGAAGCGGCGCGAAAGTCACAAGCCACAGGAGCCAGGCCCAGCGTATGGGCGGGGCAGCCAGACCCCGTTCGCGGCTTGCGGCCGTATCGACCACCACGGTAGAGCCGGTCTGGTAATGCCAGCCTCGTGCCTCCTTCAGGCGCAGCAATGCCTTCTGTATCTGCATCATGAGGACGCCGCAGCTGATCATGTAGAGGATAAGCAGGAGGAAATAGAACGCATCCAGCCAGGACTTGACAGCATCCAGCCGGCCCAGGAAGCTCAGGCCGAGAAACAGCAGCCCGACAGCCATTGTCAATGCGCGCGCGAGCCCCTGCAGGCGTTTCGTCTCCGGCTGCGCGGCATGTTCCGGTGAGAACGTCACGGCCAGAATCTTGAATTGGCTGTAGGCCAAAGCCAGATTCAGAACCACGGTAACAATCACGACCAAGACCAAGAGCATCATTTGCATAAAGTCCATTATTGTCCCCCCCCTTGCAATTCAGCCAAAATTCGCAACACCTCCGCACGAAACTGAGCCGGGTCCGCGCTCTTGGCTGCGCCCTCTGCCAGCAGTAGCGACAACCGCGTGCGATAGTCACTCGGCAATCTAGACTGAGCCGGATTCTCGGTTACTCTCGTCCCTTGCCGGCGATCCGTCACGATCATGCCTTCCTGTTTCAGCAGCGTGTAGGCCTTATTCACGGTCATGGCGTTTATACCCAGATCCTCAGCCAGCTGACGTACGGTGGGCAAAAGCTCTCCCGGCACCAGCCGGCCCGAGCCGATCCCGTACACAATCTGGTCCCTGATCTGCTGATACAGGGCAATTGTGGAAGTAAGGTCAATTTCCAGCAGCATAATTGTCCCCTTTCTCTGTCTTGTTTGTATTATAACTCGTATAACACAAGTACTCCACCACAGCACTCATCTACCGCCCCGCTTCCTGCCTGATGAGCACCTCCCCCTGGCCAAATCATGCTAGAATATAGGCAGCACAAGGAGCCTATGCAGCCGAAGGAGACGCTCATGAAAACAGTCCACAAGCAAGCGAAACGAATCGTCTTAAGCATTCTGCTCTTCGCGGTCCTATTCAGCGTGACCGCTTGTCTGCCCGGCGACGGCAAAGCAACCGTTGCTTCACCTGCGCATTTCTTGTGGGGTGTCTGGCACGGCTGGCTGGCACCCCTGTCCCTGGTCATCAGTATTTTCGACGACAATATCCGAATCTACGAGGTCCTGAACACCGGATTCTGGTACGATCTGGGCTTCTACATGGCGATCATTTCGGGCTTCGGCGGACTCTCCCTGGCGCGCCGCAAGAACCGCCGCGATGGCTGACCGCAGCGGCACGAGTACTGAGGTTGCAAAGACCTCAGCCACTCTTTGTGGTACAGATAATGTTCTTGCAATTATGGGGTATATGCCATAGAATTGCTAAGTATATTCACTAGGTTAAGTATTAAGGTATGAATCTTTCCTATTAGGAGGCAATTTTGGACAACGAATTAGAAATCTCCCTGAGTGACATTTTGCAATTTATCAAGAAACGTTTTCTATTGATCGTTCTCTGTGGGGTCTATTTTACCGTCGGAACCTTCCTGGTTTCCCACTACCTGATTCCCGAGAAATACACAGCCTCGGTATCCATGTACGTAAACCCCAACGCAGACGAGAAGGACAGGGTCGCAACCTTGGGAGACTTGAACTACGCGCAGGCGGTCGTCGACACCTACATCGAAATTCTCAAGACCAATGTCTTCCTCACCGATGTCGCCCAGACCAGCGCGCTTCCGTACAATCCAGCTGAACTGCGCAAGATGGTGAACATGCAAGCGCAGAATGGCACCGAGATCTTCAAGATTTCTGTCGTGTCTGAGAATCCCAATGACTCCCTGCTCCTCGCCGAGACCATCGCGCACCTGGCCCCACAAAAGATCATCGAGGTCAAAGATGCCGACGCGGTGAGAGTCGTCGATCCTGCCATCCTCCCTACAGCACCAAGCTCCCCCAACGTCATGCGTAACACGGTTCTCGGTGCCGCTCTGGGCTTGATGCTCGGCGTCCTGATCGCCTTTGTCCTCGAGATGACCGATAAGCGAATCAAGAACGAGGATGACCTGCTGAAGAATTACAACGTACCTGTACTGGGTACGATCCCGAGCGTCGAGCGCTAAACCCGGTAGAGGAGAAATAATCATGGCCAAACTACGAACCGCCAATCACTTATACACCACTTCGATACTTTCAAGCTCCAGCAGCTTCTCCATGGTCGAAGCCTACAAGAAGCTTCGCACGAATCTCATGTTTGCCTTACCCGGAACAGCTTGCAAGAAGATATTAGTCGCAAGCTCTGTGCCAGACGAAGGCAAATCCACAGTCTGCGCGAATCTCGGCATCACTTTGGCCCAGATGAGCGAGCGAATTCTGCTGATCGACTGCGACCTGCGCAACCCCTCCCTGCATCGGGTCTTCAAGACCAAAGGCCTGCCCGGTTTGTCTGAGGTTTTGGCCGGCATGATCCCCTTCGAAGAGGCTGTAATCCCGCTCAAGCTGGAAGGCTTACACGTCCTCCCGGCCGGCACCATTCCGCCAAATCCGGCCGAACTGCTGGGCAGCGACGCCATGGGTACACTTTTGCAGGATTTAGCCTTACAATATGATTACATTCTACTCGATTCACCGCCGTTGGATGCCGTCTCCGATGCGGTCGTCCTCACGCCTAAGGTCAACGGTACAGTCGTGGTCGTTCGCGAAGGTTCCACAGAACATCCCCAGCTGCAACGCACTCTGGCCGCCCTGCAATTCGCGGAGGCCAAAGTCCTCGGCCTCATTCTGAGCGACTCAAAGACCTTGGCCAAACAAGGCTACGGCAAGTACAGTAAATATGGTAAGTACGGTTATGGAAATAAATAATATCACTGACATTCATTCGCACGTTTTGCCCGGTATCGATGACGGCGCGCAGAACTTGCCCGCCTCCCTCATTCTCCTCCACATGCTGGCAGAGCAAGGCGTCGGCCGCCTGGTCCTGACCCCGCACTTTTATTCGTACAGAGAAAGCCTGGAGGATTTCCTGGCCCGGCGCACGGCATCTATGCGCCAGCTCCTCTCCACTGACTACATCCGCGAAGCCGACCCCGAGCTCCACGCAGCGGGCGGCCCCTACGCCATCTACTCAGAAGCTCAGATTTTCGACGGTACCGACCCCCGTGCGATTTCTCTCTATCTCGCTGCGGAAGTCTATCTGACCGAAATGGTCCAGAGTCTCGAGGATGTCCAGCCGCTGCTTTTTGGCCGCGAACGTTATCTCCTCCTCGAAATGCCCTTTGACCAGACCTGGCAAACCCGCACCTACCAACAGATCGACGCCTTGGTCGCGAAATTCGGCATCACCCCCGTGATCGCCCACGTCGAACGCTATCCAGCCGGCTCCAAAGGCCGCAACACCGATGTCCTGAACGAGCTCACGAAGCGCGGATGTCTGTTGCAGATCAACGTCGATTCCTTCGGTGACCGCAAAACCCGCAAAGCCATCCACAATCTCCTGAAGGACGGCTGGGTCGACGCCATCGGCTCAGACGCGCATGACCCCGTCAATCGCCCGCCTCGGTTCAAAGAATTCGAAGCAATCGTGGCCAAAAAAACCCGCCACTTCCAATACGAAGATGTGAATTTGCCTTTGTGATGTGCGCCGCGCAAAGTCGGCGTTGCTGACACGCTTTTGCATGACATGATTTGGATTTGTGCTGTGCCGTTTCCCTCCAGGTTAAAATTCCTGTTTTTGTATTATGATATGGTTTTAAATTGCTGCCTGCGATTGAGATCGGGAGATTGGATCTGGATTCCCGTTGTGAGTGATTTGGTGCGGCCATCCCTTCCGCTAGGAAATTGAACTTGAAATTGAAATTGAAATTGGATTTAGATTTGGATTCTCATTTGCGCGTGATAATCTACAATGAGAACTTCCGTTTTAAGAGAATGTATCGCTTCCCATGGGGAAGCGATTTTTATATCCCAGAGGGAAGATCACTCATTCGTTCTAGAACGAATCTTATGGGGTGTTACTTGGTCTGAATATTTGTGTATTGGTCAACGGAAGCCCGAATCGTGGCAAAAAACCGAGTTGTGTGGGCCTTCCGCTTGGATAAGTCGGAAGTTTGTCCCCAGAACCCCGAATCGTGGCAAAAACCCGAGTTGTGTGGCCACTCCGCTTGGATAACTCGGATATTTGTCCCCAGAACCCCGAATCGTGGCAAAA
>JAAYZH010000106.1 GCA_012514965.1 Clostridiaceae bacterium
AAAATTTGCGGTAGGCTTGTGTCTCTGGAGTCATCCGGGCGGAGACGGTGGCTGGTCGTAGGCTGAGAGGCCCGGAAATGTCAACTTTCGCTGCTGTACGACCTGCCTTCACAGATAGCGGCGATTGTTGCCACAAACGAGCCTGAAAATGTCAACTTTCGCCGCTGTACGTCCTGCCCTCACGAATACCGGCGGTTGTTGCCAGCGCTGCTCACGAAGAAGACTTTGCACCGCCTTGGTACAAGCCTGCCAAGGCCAGGAACGAAAAGGCATAGAGGAAGTTGTCGTAATAGCGTCTTCTCCCCTCACGCAGTGGCGTATCCCAGAAGCGTCGCGCCAACACAGCCGTGTCCTCGTTTTGGCATAGCATATAGCTTGTCGCCAACGTAGCAAGCAGGCCGACGGGATGACGGCTGTTGCGGCCGCCGTCGCTGCCATCGAGCTCGTAGCGCCGCAATTCGTCTGTGGGGATATCACGGAAGAAGGCCGCCAGGTTCTGCGCAGCCTCTGCCATCCAGTCTTCCGCCTCACGCCCGGGCCAGGTGCCGGCAAGTGCAATATCCAGGATCGTGCGGTAGGCATCACTGAAGAAATTATGGTGATCAGGAGCGTGAACAGGTCTGCCCTCGTTGTCACTGTATTCAGGATTCATACCGGTCTTGGGGTGGAGACTCTTTGGCAGGTAACGCAACGAGGCCTGTTCGATCGCCAGCCAGCGTTCGCGGTCCACAGGGTCTGCGTAGTCGGCAAAACGATGATAGAAATGGGGCAAGTGATAGGAGGGATCGGTAAAGCCGGAACCCGCAACAAATTCAATGAGGTTGTTGTCTTGCCACAGCGGCGGGGCTTCACCCGGCTGGCGATGCAAAACATCTCGCAGGATCTTGCGTGCCCACTCGCCATAGGCAAAATACGGCAGGCCAAGCAGGCTTTCTGCGTCTCCTTCAGTCGAGCCGCCCCAACGCTCTTCTGCGAGGAGCAGGGCCATGGCAAAAAACTCTTCGCCGTCTGGTGCGGGGCCCTGGGCTCTGGGACTGCCGTCCAGCGGCACGGACCAGGCGAAGTAGCCACGGCAGGGGCCGTCGGTCAGGTACATGTGGCGCAAGGTCCAGCGCCAAATTTTGCGGAAACTCTCTTCATCGTTCATCTGCACGGCCAGCATCATGCCATAAGATTGGCCCTCTGTGCGGACATCGTCGTTGCCCGTGTCGAAGAAATACATTTCTCCGGCCACGGGTTCACGGCCAAAACCGGTGTCAGGATCATGCTTCAAGGCGTGCCAGATGGCAGCTGCCCGTTCAGCGACTTCCGCATCGGATTTGCCCAGCAGCGCCCAGAAGTTCCGGTAGCTTTGTCTCTCTTCAACCAGTGAATTCTGCATATAAAAAAGCCCTCCGCTCATATTCTGTGTTTAGAATAAGAGTGCAAGAGGACACTTGTCTTCGCTGTTTTTGTTGAGAACTCCGTAGATTTTGCCCTCTTCGTCAGAGATCAAGTGGTTTTTCGGCCAAAGTCGCCCAGAACGTAGGTACTCCGAAGTCCTTAAGGACACCGCTGGCATTGTAGTCTTCGTAGAGGTCAAGCAGCCTGAACCCGGCCAGGATCTGCCCCCGGATCTGCTCGTCCAAGGTATGAGAAAATTGTATCCCCATGTCCTCTTTTTCGCATAGCTCCATGGCTTACGCACTGTGCAGAGGGTTAAAGGGCAGGTGATACGTAAGCTCTTTGCCGTCCTCATCGAAGAGATAATTCACACCATTATCCAAGCCGGACAGGAGGCGCCCGCCGGGCTTGAGTACGCGGAAGGCTTCTCGCCACACGTGCTGCACATCCTCGATGTAGCAGTTTGAGTCCGGGTGGAAGATCAGGTCAAAACTGGCGTCAGGAAACGGCAGCGGCAGAGTCATGTCCGCCTGCACTGTCTTGATGGCATAGCCTTCTCGAGCCGCCACCAGAAGCTCACTGGCAATCTGCTTTTCGGAATAATCCAGGACAGTGCAATCGGCCCCCAGCGCCGCGAAAACAGGCATTTGCTGCCCGCCGCCCGAGGCCAGGCCGAGCACTTTTCGGCACGTTAGCTCGGGGAACCAGTTCTGCGGAACAGACTTGGTCGGGGTGAGCACCATGGACCAGCGTCCCTGCTCTGCCTCGAGAAATTGCTCATGCGACAGTGGTATGCCCCATTCCCAGCCCTCTTCGACCCAACGGTCTATGGTCTCCGCGTTGGTTTTGGTGTAGCTCATATTACGTTCTCTCCGTTCACTTTCTGCTCGCGTCGTTCTGCAGCTAATTCTTTGGCCTCTTTGCCGCTCAGATGCTCGATATCGATCGCGATTAGGAGGGCCTGCGCGCAAGTTGCCACCTCTCTTGCCTTGTCGGCCTCCGCCTGGTCACTCGAGTACTTCTCTACCAGGAGCGTGAAGGCTCGACTCCACTCTTCGCCTTGTACGACTCTGGCACGGCCAAAAGCCACTACACTGCGAAAATAGCTTGTATATTCAGCACTCACAATTCGATCCTCGTCGACTACCGCAAAAGAGACCTTGGGGTGTCTGGCGATAGCATCGACTTTGTGCCCGGCTTTGGCCGAATGGAAATAAATCTTCCCATCATCGTAAACGTAGTTCAGGGGTACGGCGTAGGGGTAATCATCGTCGCCCAGGCAGGCCAAAATCCCGTTGCTCCCGCGGGCCAAAACCGCCTCGGTCACATCAGCGGTGAGTACCTGCTTGCTTCTTCGCATTGCTCTAAACATTTTTCTCCTCTTCCTTTACTGGAATGATTCTTCGATCAATTGCTCCATTGTACATACAGTCATACTTGTAAGCGCAGGGAAACTATACCTGTAGGGTGGGACGATCACGACTTCCTGGTGCGGCGCGAAGCCCTGAGCGCGCTGCCGAGCCTCAAGATCAGCAGGGGGCATCGCCATAAACGCATCTCTCCTTACAACACCCTAGTCGCAAGTCTAAAGCGACTGCAGTCTATGCTTTTGCCTAAGCTGGTGAAAACCGTGGCAATCAAAACCGCCTAGAGGTACTTCTGTGTCGTGCTGCGGCCCAGCCAGCGATCCGCTGCCACAAAACCATAACCCAGCAAGAGGAAAAGCACGTTCAGAAAGAGCACGACCAGCAGTACCCGGCCCCAGCCCAACGCGTCTACATTGATGAAGGGATAGGGATAACGGTTACCGCGATAGCCCAGGTTCCCGCCCAAAGCTACACGTATGACCACGTACACAAAGTAGAGATTTGGCAGGAGAACCCAGAGGAAGGGCGACTTACGTGTGTAACGTCCCTTGACGTCGAAGAGCAGCCAGTCCAGCAGCGCCATGATCGGCACCACATAATGCAGGATGAGATTCGAGATGGCGAACGTCCCCTGCAT
>JAAYZH010000107.1 GCA_012514965.1 Clostridiaceae bacterium
CACCAAGGAGGACAGGACATGAATCAGCAAGAACGTTTGGCCCTCATCGACGAAGTCAACGCAGCCAGCGTATACAAGGCCGACTGGGACTCCATCGGCGTCCACACCATGCCGCAATGGATGTTCGAAGGCAAGCTGGGTATCTTTATCCACTGGGGCCCCTACTCTGTCCCCGCCTTTGGCAGCGAGTGGTATTCACGCAACATGTACATACAGGGCAGCCCGGAGTATGCGCATCACCTGCAAGTCTGGGGACCGCATAAAGAGTTTGGCTACAAGGACTTCATCCCGCTCTTCCGCGGTGAACACTTCGATGCAGACAAGTGGGTCTCCCTCTTTGCGGCGGCCGGCGCTCGCTACGTCGTGCCCGTTGCCGAGCATCATGACGGGTTCCAGATGTACGCCAGCGAATTGTCACACTGGAACGCTCTTAAGATGGGGCCCAAACGCGACGTCCTGGGCGAACTCTCGCAGGCCTGCGAGCGGCAGGGTCTGGCACACGGCGCGTCTTCCCATCGGGTGGAGCACTGGTTCTTCATGAGCCATGGCCGCCAGTTCGAAAGCGACATCCATGAGCCGTTGGAGCCCGGTGATTTCTATTGGCCTGCCGAGCCTGAGCAAGCCTTGCACGATGTGTTCAGCGAGCCTGCCCCCACAGCCGATTTCCTCGAAGACTGGCTCCTGCGCTGCTGCGAAATCGTCGACCGCTACCGGCCCCGGCAGCTCTACTTTGATTGGTGGATTCAGCATTTCGCGGTCAAACCCTACCTGCAGAAATTCGCCGCCTACTACTACAATCGAGCTCTCGAATGGGGTGAAGAAGTCGCAATCTGCTACAAACATGACGCCTTTCCCTTTGGCAGCGCAGTCGTCGACATCGAACGCGGTACGTTCGCCGAAGCTCAGCCTTTCCGCTGGCAGACCTGCACAGCTATTGCCCGCAATTCCTGGTGCTGGACAGAGGATAACGTTTTCAAGTCAGCCGCCGGTCTGGTCCGCAATCTGGTCGATGTGGTCAGCAAGAACGGGGTAATGCTCCTGAATGTGGGCCCCAAGCCCGATGGCACGATTTCTCCTGAAGACGAAGCCGTACTACGCGGTATCGGCAAGTGGCTGGCTGTGAATGGCGAAGCAATCTACGGAACGGCCGTGTGGCGCAAATCCGGTGAAGGTCCGACGCAAACTACCGAGGGGCAGTTCACGGATGGGGAAGATACCCACTACACACCTGAGGACATACGTTTTACAGCCCGCGGCTCGCACCTCTATGCCACAGTGATGCAATGGCCCACATCCGGGCATGTCACCGTCACGAGTCTGGCGGAGCAGGACGCATCGCGCTTGCCGGTCTTCCACGGCATCATCCGAGCCGTGGATATTCTCGGCCAGCCCTCGCCTGCCTGGCATCGGGATCACCTTGGCTTGCATGTGCAGGCAGGTGATGTGATGGACGGTGACTTCCCTGTGGTGCTGCGGATTACGGTGGACTGAGGGGATTCGCAGGTGGATTGAGGGGAGTCGCTGTTGGATTGAGGGGTTCTGGGGGTTCTGGGAGTTCTGGGGGTTCTGGGGTTCTGGGGGCAAATATCGGAGTTATCCAAGCCCCGGGCACACACTTTCGCAATTTTTGTCCAGATCAAGGGTACGAGAGAATAGATCTCAGGCAAATCGGAACGTCGAGGCCGGACAAGCGACTTTTTCACCAGAACTGCGGGATTCGCAAAAATGTGCAGCACCTCCACAAAGGGGCCAATAACAGCCCACACTCCTTTCAGGTCACAAGATCCGACCTGATCGCTGCTTATATCCAAAATCTTCTTTATTTTCCACTAAACAAACTACACTAAAAATGTTAAAATATTTCAGTGGCTGTGCTTGACCACCATACAAACAGGTTCAGCCAATAATTCACTATGAACTTATGCCTGCTCCTCACAGCTTCGTGAAACGGCAGACTCCAGGAAGGTAGGACCTCAGTGATTACGAACAAATTCTCTCCCGTCGATCATTTGATCATCAACTCTTATAAGTCGATTATGGACGGCATGTCAGAATATTTTGGCCCAGGTTATGAAATGGTTTTGCATAGTCTGGAAGACTATGACCAATCGGCTATTAAGGTTATCAACGGCCACTATACCGGCCGCAAAGAAGGGGCTCCCATCACAGATATGGCGCTCGAAATGCTGGCAGAAATTCGTCGAAGCAGCGACGCTAAGAAAAACATGATCTACTTCAACCACAACAAGAACGGTGTCCCCATTCGCTCGGCAACGCTGCCGATAACCGGGGAGAACGAACGCATCATCGGTTTGCTCTGTATGAACTTTTATATGGATATTCCGCTGCACTCCTTCCTGGATGGAATCTTCAAGATCAACGGCAACAATAAAGAGGTCAGCGAGACCTTCTCGAGCAATCCAGATCAGCTGATCTTGTCTTCCTGTGAGGCTGCCAAGGCCAAAGTCATGAATGACCCTTCGATATCGACGGCGAACAAAAACAAAGAAATAATCGTCGAGCTTCAGCACAAAGAGATTTTCAGTTTGAAGAATGCCGTTATCAAAGTGGCCGAATATCTGGGCATATCGAAGAATACTGTTTACCTTCACCTGCGTAATATGCAGGACGCTGAAGAAGGCCAATAAACAGGTAAGCCGCTGACAGTGTCGGCGCGATTCCGGTCCGGCCTGGTCTGGCTTGGCATATTTATTCAAAAACCCCCGGCAGAGCTGCAGCTCCGCCGGGGGTTTCTTCAATTATTGGGTTTAGTGAGAATGAGCTTTCTGATTCCAACAATTAGTTCTTAGTAAGCTCGATTCTGGGGGCTGCTTCGACGCCGCGTGCGCGCTCGATAGCGGAGACCAGGAAGATGACGAGCAGAGCGACGATGCCGCCGGGGACGATTGCGCTGAGACCCATGGGATTCTTGAGTGCAAAGATCCAGATACCGGCTACGGCTGTACCGGAGAGGATGCCGACGAAGCCACCGTTTTTGGTTACGTTCTTTGAGAAGAGACCGGTAACGAAGGCTGCGAACGGACCCGCGGAACGGAGAGCGAAGGCAGACATCATGATGGAGATGATGTTGGAGCCGGAGAGGGCAATGCCCATGCCGACCAGGCCGACGACGATCATAGCTATGCGGGAGACCATCACTTCTGTCTTGTCATCGCGCTTGTTGCCTTTGATATAAGGAACATAAACGTCATTGACGAACATGGTGGCGGTGCCGATCATGTTCCCGGATGCTGAAGAAATGGTTGCGGCAACGACACCGGAGAGAACCAGACCTGTGACGAGACCGGGCGCAAACTGCAGAGCTGACTGTGCCAGGGCGGTGTTCTGGGACTTATCCATGAAACCGGGGATGAAGACATAGGCGGCAAGACCGATGAGCGCAGGAATCATGGCGAATACAGCCGAGATCAGGCCTGCAGCCAGTGAACCAATGGTGGCGGTTTTGCTGTCTTTGGCCGAGGCGTAGGTCTGGACAATTTCCTGTCCGGTCGGGAAGGTCATGGAGTACATTGCGATGTAGCCGAGGATGGCAGGGATACCGACTTTGAAGAAGCTGAGCATGCTGGCATTCTGGCCGGCCTTTTCACCTGCTGTGTACGTGATGGTTTTGGCCTGTTCAAAGAGATTGCTGAAGCCGCCGACTTGATCGCTGTTGACGATGAAGAGCATGGCAACGAACATACCGACAACAATTGTGAAGATGTGGAGCATATTGGCCGAAGCGACGGAGACCAGACCGCCGACCATGGTGTAGATGATAACGACCGCTGTCGTGATGATAACCGCGGTACGGAAATCAAAGCCCGTCAGTGTATTGATGATAGTTGCGGTCGCGATGATCTGTGCGCCGGTCGCCATGAAGAGGGCGACAATCTGGATGATAGCTGTAAACAGGTGAGACGATTTGCCGAAACGCATGCCGATAATCTGTGGGACTGTGTTCGCGGAGGAACGGCGGAAGTACGAGGCGACAAA
>JAAYZH010000108.1 GCA_012514965.1 Clostridiaceae bacterium
CCCATGGATAGGTGAAAATCTCCTGGAAACCGGCCCTGAAGGCCAGCGTCTCGCGCAGGCGTCGTTCCACCTCCACATCATGCTGATTCACAAAGCCATCGAGCACAACCTGAGGCGGAATAAATTCAAAATTCTCATAGCCAATCATGCGTGCTACTTCTTCGAGTAAGTCATCCGGCAGCGAAACATCACCGGTCGAACGCCAGCTCGGCACTTGCACGAGGACGCTTTCACTAGTCTCCTGCAGGATCACAAAGCCAAGCGGTTCCAGCAGACTGCGGATTTCCGCTCCGCTCACGACGCGCCCGATGCGGCTGCTGAGAAAGTCGAAGGCCAGTCTGACATGGGCAGGTTGTGTTTCAGCTGTCTGAGCCTCTCCGTAGGAAGTGAGCACAGCTTCAGGGCAAATCTCGGTCATAAGCTGCATTGCCAGCGCCAGGGCCTGATCCACTCTCTGCGTATCGATATTTTTCTCAAAACGAGTTGAGGCCTCTGTACGCAGACCGTGACGTTGTGTGGTCCGTCTTACACTAAGGGCATTGAACGAGGCAAGTTCAAGAATCATGCTCCGGGTTTCCGGCAGAATCGAGTCCCGCTTGCCGCCCATAACACCGGCCAGAGCCAGGGCTTGGGGACCATCTGTGATCAGCATGTCCGCGGGCACCAGATCGAGCATCGTGTCATCCAAGAGTTCAAGCTTCTCACCTTCGCCGGCCTGACGCACGACAATGCCGTCCGGTACATGACTTAGGTCGAAACCATGCGTCGGCTGCCCGGTACTGAGCATGACATAGTTTGTGATATCGACCAGATTGTTGATCGGCCGCAGGTCTACTGCCCAAAGACGTTTCTGCATCCAGTACGGCGCAGGCTCAACCGTGAGATTCTCAAAAACCGCGGCCACGTACCGCATGCACTTATCTGTCTGAATCTCGACTGGGTATGGTGCAGGTGCGACAGGCAAACGCAGTTCAGGCAGCGGACGCAGGCTCGTTCCATAGATCGCGGCCAGTTCTCTGGCCATACCGTAATGGCCCCAGAGGTCCGGGCGGTTCGTCATGGACTTGTTATCAATCTCAAGAACAAAGTCATCCAGTTCCAGAACTTCCGCCAGTTTGGCTCCGGGCTCGGCAGCAAAATCCTTGAGGTCCATGATAATATGCTCATCTTCGACGGGAAACAACGTTTCGAGACCTAGTTCATTCGCCCCGCAGATCATTCCCTCGCTCATCACACCGCGCAACTTAGTGACTCCGATTTCGACAGGATCACCTTCGCCGTGCCAGCGTACCAAAGCCCCGGGTACTGAAACCGCAACCTTTTGGCCGGGTTCCAAATTCGAGCCGCCGCAGACAATTTGTAGAATATGATCCTGACCCGCGTCTACGCGGCAGACCCGCAGCATATTCGCGTCCGGATGAGGGGCGACCTCGAGGATTCTCCCTACAACGATGCCTTCAAGGCTGTCCTTGGGATTCTCTACACCTTCAACTTCGACCGTGCGCATGGTTAGGTCATAAGCAAGCTTCTCCATCGTCAGGTCAGCCGGCAGGTCTACGTACTCTTTGATCCAATTCAGTGATAATTTCATCTGTAACGCTCCTTACTTAAACTGCTGCAAAAAGCGCAGGTCGGCACTGTGGAAGAGTCGCACATCATCCACGCCGTAACGCATCATGACCAGTCGATCCAGACCGATGTTGATATAGAAACCAGACCACTCAGCCGGGTCGAGGCCCGCTGCCTTCAAGACATTAGGGTGAGGCACACCACCTGGCATCACCTCAATCCAGCCCACGTTCTTGCAGACACGGCAGCCCTTACCGCCGCACACCTGACACTGCATATCGATCTCGAAACCGGGCTCGACGAAGGGGAAGAAGCCGGCGCGCATCCGGATCGGCACCTCATGGCCAAAAACTTTCTCAAGAATCGTCTTGATGAACAGCTGACCGGAAGCAAAAGAAAAGTCCTTGTCGACAATCAGCGCTTCATACTGGAAGAAAGCGCGCTCATGTCTGGCATCCGTTGTCTCATTACGGAACACCTGTCCCGGATAGACAAAACGAGCCGGAGCACCATGCTCCTTGAGATAACGCACAGAAGCACCGGTCAAGTGCGGACGCAGGCACAGGCGTTTGCTGCCTGTAAGTTCTTCTTCAGACTTCAGCCAGTAGGTGTCCATCGATTCACGGGCAGGATGCTCTGCGGGAAAGTTCAGATTGTCAAAAGCGTACTTCTCGCTGGTAATTTCGTTCTCTGTGTAGACCTCAAAGCCCATCGAACGAAAAGCGTCGTTCAAATCGTAGGCCATTTGCGTAATTGGGTGAAGTCCGCCGCCAGGGGGCAGCGTGCCGGGCAAAGTAAGATCAATAAAGCCTTCAAGATGAGAGCTCGACGCAAGAATCTCGGCTTCGCGCTCTTCGATGGCAGCCGTGATCTCGTCTTTGACCTTATTCCCCTCCTGACCAAGCGACTTGCGCTCTTCGGCGGGTTGCTTGCCGATGTTCTTGAGCAGCAAGGTCAAACTGCCCTTCTTGCCCAAAATCTGCTGTCTCAGCTCCTGCAGCGATGTGTCGTCTCCGGCCCCTGCAATGGACTGTTTGGCCTCTGCTAAAAGCCGTTGTAGTTCGTCTAGCATAACTCCTCCTCATAAAAAAATCCCATGGCATTCACCATGGGACGTATGTAACGCGGTACCACCCAAATTGCTCAGCTCCCCTCTGGAGGGCCAAGCCGCTTAGCGTAGGGATAACGGACCATCCGGCAGCCTGGAGGCCGCAGCTCAGGGGGTGAACATGCCGGCAAACCCACTCGCGTCGGATTCCAGCCCCTGTCCGCCGCTCTCTGTCAATAGGTCTGCGATGCCGGACTCTTCCCCGTCAACGCTTTTCAAGAATTCAATATAACTGATTTGCGCTCAAATGACAAGAAAGCCTGCCCAAGCACGTCTATGACTAAAATCCGTGATTTTGCCTGAAAATCGCCCCTTTGTTCCCACCCTGCGGCGTTCGATCTGCTAGTCTTATAAGTAATAAATCAATCCGTTTCATTTTACTAGGAGGCTACTTCATGAGTTACACACCCGCAGAAAACCGCTACGAAAACGTAGAGTACGCCCGCTCAGGTAATTCCGGTCTCTTGCTGCCCAAAGTCTCTTTGGGCTTTTGGCACAATTTCGGCGACACCGGCAACATCGAAAACATGCGTGCCATGTGTCGGACCGCCTTTGACCACGGCATTACCCACTTTGACCTTGCCAATAACTACGGTCCTCCCGGCGGTTCCGCCGAAATCAACACGGGCCGCATCTTACAAGAAGACTTCGCAGCTCATCGCGATGAGCTGATCATCAGCAGCAAGGCCGGATACTACATGTGGCCGGGTCCTTACGGCGACGGCGGCAGCCGCAAATATCTCATCTCAAGCATCGACCAGAGTCTCAAGCGCCTGCAACTTGACTACGTCGACATTTTCTATCACCACAGAATGGACCCCGACACACCGTTAGAAGAGACCATGGGTGCTTTGGCCGACATCATCCTCAGCGGCAAAGCCCTCTACGCCGGCATCTCGAATTACGACGCTGCCACTTCGCTGCGCGCCATGGAGATCATGGACGATCTGGGCGTTCCCCTGGTGATCAACCAGAGTCGCTACTCCATCTTTGACCGCCGCGCCGAACAGGAAGGTCTGACTAGCCTCAACCAAGAGAGCAAGCTAGGCTTGATCACCTTCAGTCCTCTGGCCCAGGGCCTCTTGACGGATCGTTATCTGAACGGAATTCCGGCTGACAGCCGCGTCCGTACTGACGGTCGTTTCCTCAAGGAATCACAGGTCGGCGAAGCACGTTTGCAACAGATCCGCCGTCTCAACGAAGTCGCCCAAGCCCGTGGCCAAAGCCTGGCCGCCATGGCCCTCGCCTGGATTCTCGCTGATAACAAGGCTGCCAGTGTCCTGATCGGCGCTTCCAAGCCTGAGCAGATCCTCGATAACCTCAAAGCAGTCGAAAACACTCTCTTCACTGCCGAAGAGCTCAAACTGATCGACGAGATTTCACTGGCTTAAAATACTTGGAATTTATCGGACCATAGGCTGCCCCTGCCGCGTATTCTTTGGCGCGACAGGGGCAGTTTCTTATGTTTTTGCGTGTTGCTGGCGTCTACATCGACAACTTTTGCCGTTGTAGGTGGCGAAAGTTGCCATTGCATCCCCTCAGATAAAAGATAACGTTTAATCTACCTACTTCTTCACCGGCGATGCGCCTGAGAAAAGTCCCCAACATGAGCAGGGGGGGTGCAGTGGACAAAAATTGCGTTATTCCAAGTGGCGGGCACACACTTTCGCAAATTTTGGCCAGATCAGGGGGGTGCAGTGGACAAAATTTTCGATATTCCAAGCCCCGGGCTCACACTTTCGCAAATTTTGGCCAGATCAGGGGGTGCAGTGGACAAAATTTTCGATATTCCAAGCTCCGGGCACCTCATCTCGATACTCGCCTTGCCCTAGCGCACCAAAGATTAGGGAATATACGGCAGACTTGCTGCGGCCATGCTTTGGCCGACACGACGAAGATTGTCATCCGGCAGTGTGACACTCAAATTCGCTGCGATTGCCGGATACTCCGTCTGCAGCACTTCGTTGCAGACTTTGAGAATGAGGTCACCGCCCTTACCGGAGACAACCCGACCCATGAGAATTACATGACGGACGTCGTAGAAGTCGCTGTAATAGGCCAGTTCATGCCCCAGATAGACGCCGATGCTCTCGAAAATCTGCCGGGCCTTGGGGTCATCGTCCTCCATGGAAGTTTGAATGGCCTTAAGCTTTGCGGCCAAAGAGAGATCGGGGTCGATCCCCAGGCCGGCAACTTCGGCCAGACGGATGGCGGCATCCTGCGAAAAATATTTGCAGCCGACACCGTAGTCACCGGACCACTCGTCCTGTGTGGCCTGTGCCTGCAAATCGACGGGAGCAAAAGCCAGTTCGTTCAACCAGCCGGCAATGTTCTCGTTTTCGTCTACGAAGCCGACCGCCTCACTTGTGCCCATGGCAATACCCATAATATTGCCTTCATTCAGGCTCATGGCTCCTGCCAAAGCAGACACGTCACCGTCGTTCGCAACCACCAGCGGTTTGCCTGGAGCTACAGCTTCCGCGGCCCGCAGGTAAATATCCTCCACCGCGGCATAGTTTTCCCTCGGGACAGCCAGGAAGAGTGAAGCTTCTCTGGTCTGGTTGTCGATATAAATACCCGCGGAAGACACGCCTATGCCATCGACACGGGGCATTTTGGCCGCAGCCGTGCGGAAAGATTCCAGTATGCCTTGGTAATGATAGTCCGGATCGGAGTTAAGCTTGGGGTACCAGATTACTTCTTCGGAGTAGACGGTTTCGCCATCAATGACCGCAGATACCTTGCGATCACTGCCGCCGGCATCAAAACCGATACGACAACCGTTCATGTGTTTGCCGACGGACTCAAAGGATTCTTTGGCCTCAGGACATTCCGCATAACGCAAGCTCAAAACTTCGACAGGAGATGCATAGACCTTGCTCATAAAGTGGTAATCAAATGCTCTTTCCCCTTCAGCAGTGTATTGCCCGGCAATCGCTAGAGCGATGCGGTCATCTCCGCAAATATAGATACGAAAGCCGCCGCGAGACCACAACATCATCTTGACCAATTTGCTGACATAAAGTATATCTGCGTCCAAGGAAATATCCGTGCCGCGAACATAGGTTCTATAGACGGACAGATATCCGCCGTTGCGTTCGACAGCCACAGCCAGAGGCTTACTCGCCTCCGCCAGATAAGCGTCGTTCCACTTCTTGACTGGCAAAAAAGTCTCTTCGAGCGGTGCCTGCCTCTGTAAATTTACCTCGATACCATGTAATTGCATATTCACTCTCCCCCAAAAGTACTGCTTCTAGCATAGCCGAAATCGAAAAAAAGAACAGAGCCATGACCCACAAGAATTGCGTGAAAGGCTCTGAATATTTACGTTAACCTGATTTACTTAATAAATGTACCGGCACGGAGTTCATCGAAAGCGTGAGCCAGTTCGGCACGGGTATTCATGACAATCGGACCGCCCCAAGCAATGGGCTCATCCAGGCGCGGGGCGCTGAAGAATATCACTCTGCCTGGCCCTTTGGTTGTAAAACAGACGCGAGAGCCTTTACTGAGGAGCAGGGCGGACTTTTCGGAATAAAGCTTGTCACCGACAAAGGCATCACCCTTCAGCAGGAACAGAAATGCCGTTTCCTCTTCCCCAACGGGGATTTCTATCTCCTGTTTGCCTTCGGTATCGATGTCGAATACTTTCGCCTGGACATAGAGAGGCGTGAAGCCGACAGCATCTTTATACTGACCGGACAGCACGCGCACGGTATAGCCACTCGCCTGCGCGATGCCGATGTTCTCAGCCGTCAAAGCCGCATAATTCGGCGGGCTCATCTTCTGCTCAGCCGGCAGGTTGATCCAAAGCTGGAAACCGAGAATCTGCTCACGCGGCAGGGGCATTTCTTCGTGTAGGATTCCTGAACCGGCAGTCATCCATTGCGCTTCACCGTCGCGAATCACGTCCTTATTGCCCATACTGTCCTCATGCGCAATCTCGCCTTGAACCAGATAGGTCAGGGTCTCAATGCCGCGATGAGGGTGCATCGGAAAACCAGCTACATAATCAGCCGGGTTCTGGCTGTCAAATGAATCCAACATCAAAAACGGGTCAAAACTATCGACTGTATCATGTCCCAGCACTCTTACCAGGTGTACACCGGCACCATCCACGGCCGGAGAACCCTTGATGATTCTCTCTACGCTGCGATCCATAATCTTACCTCCAAAAACAATAATATGCTTATTATAACCTATTTAGTTTCCAGGGAGGCACTTGTCGTTTCCACTAACGGCAAAAGAGGTATTGCGCAGATCATCGACACCGAGTGTTCGTCAGCTTCCGCAGTCAAACTGCCGCCAAGTTGCTCCAGGAGCGTTCGCGCGATCGGCAGCCCCAAACCGGTGGAGGTGGCACCTTTGGCCCAATTGACCGAAAAATTGCGTTCAAAGAATTTTTGAACCTGCTCCTTATCCAGTTTGAGGCCATCCGGCAGCCCGTTCCTAATCACAATCTCTATGTATTCATCCTTGCTTCTTACCCCAACCGCGAAGAAGTCTTTGCCATGATTCAAGGCGTTGCGCACTAGATTGCCAAAAGCACGCTCCAGGTAGACGCGATCCAGCGATGCAAGGTAAGCCTCTTCTGGGATATTCAACTGTACTTGAACAAAACGATTTTCCAGTTCTTCGTAATAATTGGCCAAAACAGCGCGCAATGCGGTCAACGGATTATTGTTCTCCAGCTTTGGCTTGATATCAAAACTGCTTAAGGAGCTGTAGGTATAGAAATCCTCGACCAAAGCCGCAAGCGATCTGCTGCGTCCGTCGATGATCTGCAGATATTTCTCCCGCTCTTCTGGGGTCGAGCGAGAATTTTGCTCCAGCAATATCTGTACATAACCGCTAATCGAAGTCAATGGAGTCCGAAAGTCATGTGAAATACCTGTAACGATTTCTTTGATGCTTTCCTCATCTTGATACAACTTCTTGCGTTCTTGCAGCAAATCTTCAATCAGCAAATTAATTTCGCCCAGAAGCACACGATCAAAAAGGCCGCTCGCAGACTTGAGTGAAGTAACATGCGAGTTTTTACGGATGTCACGGATTTGGTTGCGAAGACGTCGTGACCCGACTTTGAGCAGAAGATAGCGCGCATAGCTGACGAAGAGCAAGCCAACGAAGAGAACAAACAGTACCAACGCCATCGAATCGAATAGTTCATGCCAATTTTCCATATACTACTCCAATTCCCTCCTGTGCAAGAAAAATATTTGCAGCAGCAAACACCAATCAATGTAAAACAAAGCAGCGATGATAAAAGACGTCCCATAAGATGAGCCGCTGTCCCGCAGAGCAAAATATTGTTCGTTGTGCAGATAATCCCAGGACAATCGACTCAGATTCAGCTTATCGGCCGAGGCTAAAGTGATCAAAGACAAAAACGCAGACGGAATATTCAGGATATAGAG
>JAAYZH010000015.1 GCA_012514965.1 Clostridiaceae bacterium
GAGTTATCCAAGCGGAGTGGCCACACAACTCGGTTTTTTGCCACGATTCGGGGTTCTGGGGACAAATAACCGAGATATCCAAGCGGAGTGGCCGCACAACTCGGGATTTTGCCACGATTCGGAGCACCGAACCCAGATAACCGTAATTTTTGGCCAGAACAGCCGCCAGTTAGACAAATTCGTCAACTTGCGGGCTCCAAACCTGAAATTACGCGGATTTAAGCTGCATCAGAGGGTGCGCCAGAAAGCATTCCAAGCCACAACCATACTTTCGCAGTTTTGGCCACACCCCACAGCCCAAGCCCAGGCAACGTCTACATCGGTAAGAGAACCGTGAATATCGAGCCCTCGCCGGGAGCGCTCTCCACCCGGACGGTGCCTCCGTAGAGGCCTGCGATATGTTTGACGATCGCGAGGCCCAGTCCGGTGCCGCCCACCTCACGTGACCGTGATTTTGAGACACGATAAAAGCGCTCGAATATGCGGGCGTGGTGCTCCGGTGGTATGCCTATGCCGCTGTCGCGGACGCGGAGTGTCATGGTGCTGCGCTCGACGGCGGCGTCCACCCAGACATCGCCGCCTTCTTTGTTGTACTTCACCGCGTTGCTGATCAGGTTTGTCAGGAGCTGCTTGATACGCGAGGCATTCGCGCGAATTACGAGGTCGGGATCGACGTCCAGATGTAGCCGCACTTTGCGCTCGCAGGCCAGAGGCGCAAGCTCGCCGAGAACCTCGTCACAGACCTGGTAGAGTACTACGGATTCGTTGCGGGTACGCTGATAGTCACCGACCTGGATCTCGGACAGCTCGAGGAGGTCGTTGATCAGGGCCTGCAGGCGGTCGGCTTCGATGTCGAGAATTTCGTAGAATTGCTCGGCCTCCGCAGGTAGACGCGGGGTGCTGCGCAGGAGGTCGACATAGCCGCGGATGGAGGTCAGGGGTGTTTTGAGCTCGTGGGTGACATTGGCGACGAAATCTTCGCGCATGCGTTCGAGCTGTTTGATGAGTGTGACGTCGCGCAAGACTGCCAGGGCACCGACTTCATCCCCGAGCCTGAGGGGTGCCGTGTACACTTCGATAGAGCGTGTTTCGGTTCCGGTTGAGAGGTTGATCTCCTCTTGGATAGACTTTTGCTGTTGCATGGCTTTGGCCATCAGTCCCCAGATGTAGTTGTAGCTGACTCCGCGCAAAAAGAGATAATTCTCCTGACCGCGACCCGGGGCTGTTGCCGCAGGGCCGCGCAAGAGTTCGCGGACAAGTGGGGTCTCGAGCTTAATACGGCCGCGTCGGTCGGTGGACACGACACCTTCGTTGAGGCCATCCAAGATGGCCTGCTGGAGCAGCGACTGCTCCTGGCTGCCTTCGAGAAGGTAAGCAAGGTAGTCTGAGAGGGCATCGAGGGATTGGCCAAGTTCGGCCAAAAGCGATGATGGGACATCTGAGGGGATAAAGCTGACCGCAAAATCACCCTGCGTCATGGCTTCGATACCGATGCGGTAGTGCTCGAGTGATTCAGAGAGGTTGCGCAGATGAAGAAAGACAAAGAGTGCCAGTAATACTGCGGCCGATAATAAAAACACACAAAGCAGGAGAGGCCAGTCGTAGACCAGGCCGATGATGGCTGCGGCCGTCAAGAGGCCGACGATAAACATACTCAGTGAATCCTTCAGCAAGGTTTCTGCTCTCCCTACTCTTCCTGCTCCTCCGCAAAGCAATATCCTACACCGCGAACCGTCTGGATGTAGACCGGGTTCGCCGAGTCGTCTTCGATCTTTTGGCGCAGGTAGCGTACGTGGACATCCACTGTACGGGTATCGCCGTAATAGTTCGTTTGCCACACGCGGTCGAGCAGCATGTCTCGCGTGAACACCTGGCCAGGGTGCTGCATCAATACATACAGGAGATCAAATTCGCGGGTCGTGAGCTCGATGGTCTCTCCGCGTTTCGTGAATTTGCGGCGCTTGGCGTCGATTGCGAGGCCGCTGCGCTTCAGCACATCATCTTCGGCTTGTTCGGCACGGTTGTGGCGGCGCAGAACCGCGCGGACCCGGGCCGGCAGTTCGCGGACACCAAAGGGCTTCGTGATGTAGTCATCGGCGCCCAACTCGAGGCCGATGACTTTGTCCGTCTCATCCGACTTCGCTGTCAGCATGATAACCGGCAGCTGACGGGTAAGGGGGTTCTCACGCAACATGCGAATCAGCTCCAGGCCATTCGGCGAGGGCATCATCCAGTCCACCAGGGCACAATCCGGGACCTGGCGAAGAGCGGCCTGCAAGAATTCTTTGCCGCCGGCGAAGCTCTCGACCTGCATGCCGCTGTCGGTCAAGGCCTGCGCGGCGAGGCGGCGGATATTCGCTTCATCATCTACAACATAGATCAATGGCACTGCTCTAATCCTCGTCTACGTTGTCGTACATATTCTGCTGCATGTTTTTGTGTTCGCCGGTCACCTGAAACGCTGCCCACTCAGCGATGTTTGTGGCGTGATCGCCGATGCGCTCAATGTACTTTGCGATGAACATATAATCGGTGGCTTGTGACACATGCTTGTGGTCGCTCTGCAGCAGAGAGGTCAGTTCGTTGACCATCTGCGAGAACTTTTCGTCTACGGAGTCGTCTTTGGCACAGACATCCATAGCCTTCTCGACATCAAGCTGCATGAACGAGTCGATCGCGCCGACGAACATGTCGCGGGCTTCCTCGAACATACGGATCAGGAGGGGCGGTGTCTGCATGGAGTGGAAATCCGGATAGGTGGTCATGATTTCGCAGATGTCGGCGCACTGGTCGGCGACGCGCTCAATATCGGTCACGACCTTGAGTGAAGCCGTGATTCTGCGTAAATCACCGGCTATCGGCTGCTGCAGCGCAATCAGGTTGAAGCTCTTGCGCTCCACCATTGCCTCCATATCGTTGATATAATGGTCGCTTTCAAAGATCTGCCTGGCCAGGATGAAGTCGTGATCCTTCAAGGCCTTGATGGTATCCCCCATGATCCGGTCGACTCTTGTGCCCATAGAGCTGATGTCGTTCAGCAGACCCATGATTTCTCTGTCAAAAACACTTCGCATTCTCATACCTCCCGGTGTGCCCGAGCCTATTCTCTCATAGGATTCGCAGGCTCCATGTGCTTCTATTATACGGCTTATAAGCCGCCTGCCGAACTCAGCCGAAACGCCCTGTTATGTACGCCTCCGTACGTGGATCGGCGGGCTTGCTGAAGACTCTGTCCGTGTCGCCGTACTCGATCAGATCGCCCAGGTAGAAAAAGGCGGTTTTATCACTGATACGGGCGGCCTGGTTCATAGAGTGGGTCACGATAATAATCGTGTAGTCTTCTTTGAGCGTCTCCATCAGATCTTCAATTTTGCCTGTGGCTACGGGGTCGAGAGCGGAGGTGGGCTCATCCATGAGAATGACTGTGGGCTGCAGAGCGATGGCGCGGGCAATGCAGAGTCGCTGCTGCTGGCCGCCGGAGAGCTTCACGGCGTTTTTGCCCAGATCGTCTTTGACCTCATTCCACAGGGCCGCCTTCTTGAGCGAAGACTCCACGACTTCGTCGAGCAGAGCTTTGTCCTTGATACCCTGGCAGCGCAAGCCATAGGTGACATTGTCATAGATGCTCATTGGGAAGGGATTCGGCGACTGGAAGACCATGCCGACCTCGGTGCGCAGGCGGACGACATCCATGTTCGCGTCTTTGATATCACGGTCGCCCAGGAGGATTTTGCCCTCGATGCGGACGTCATCAATCAAGTCGTTCATGCGGTTAAAGCAGCGCAGCAGCGTGGACTTGCCGCAGCCGGACGGCCCGATGAAGGCCGTGACCTTGCGGGCGGGTATTTCGATGTTGATCTTCTTCAGCGCCTGAAAATTGCCATAGTAAAGGTCAAGATCCTGAACACGGAACATCACGCCGCCGCTGGACAGCTGATCCACCGTACGGTCTGTATCTGTCACACTTTTCGCTTCTTCGTTTGCCATTGTTATTCCTTCCATTTCTTATTCAGACTGGCGGTGATCATTTTCACCGACACATTCAAGACCAGAACCATAAGCAAGATCAGGATCGAGATTGCCGAGGCCAGTTCGAAATTCGGCTGTTCGCCGCTCATGACCGACCAGATTTGCACTGCCAAAGTAGTGGCCCGGCCATTGAGCTGAGGCCGATCGACTACGAACGTACCCATTGTATAGATCAGCGCAGCCGATTCTCCGATGATACGCGAGATGGACAGCAAGCCCGCGCTGAGGATTCCGGGCAGGGCGTTGGGCAGGACCACCTTGAAAATGGTCTGGGTCTTTGTCGCGCCTAATGACAGCGAACCCATGCGGAGCTTGTCAGGTACGGTAATCAGGGCTTCTTCTGTCTGCCTTATGATAACCGGCAGCAGAACTACGGTCATTGTGATACCGCCGAGAAGAATATTCGGGGTGGTCGCGCCGAAGAGCCTCGTCAGGGGGAAGAATACAGTCATGCCCATGAGGCCAAAAATAATACTCGGGACGCCGTTGAGCATCTCAATTGCCGCGCGGATCATCTTCGTGATTTTGCCTTTGCCCGCGATTTCGTGCAGATAGATGGCGGCGAAGACACCGATCGGAAGCGCGATCACGAGCGTGATGCCGATCAGCATGAGCGTGGCCGCCAGTGAGCCGCGGATACCGCCGCCCGAGCTCTGAAAGTCCATGCTGTCGACGCTCACAGACTGTGTGTCAAGCGTGAAGACCATCTGTTCGGCGTTCTGCTTGCCCAGGAGACCGGCACTCTTCTTCGCGCCATCGTCATTTACATAGGTGATCTTACGGATTTCCGCTCCTATACCCGCAGATAGGGGCTGATCCAGCGTGGGGCCGGCGGTCGCGCCGACCGACGTCTTGAGCGGAGATTCCGGGTCGAGATAGAGCAGCACCATGATGTCTTTCTTCTCGTGATTCTTGTCGTCCCGAACAGCGAAGCCGTACTTCTCCGAGAAATAGGCATCCTGCGGGAGGCTGCCCGGTGCAGTAAAGGTCCCCGGAAGAGTCTCCGTGAAGTTAACCTTGAAATTACCGCCCCAGAAGTCGCCGGTGATCATGTCCCAGCTGAGAGTCTGCCAGCCTCGGGTCAGCACGAAGACGAAAACCGCGCCCAAGACCAGAACCGACAAGCTTGTCGAGAGGTAGGTGATGAAGTCCTTGATGCCATCGGCCAGGCGGCGCTGATTATTCATGCCGCGCTTGTTCGTCAGCGCGTCCAGTGTGCGTCTGTCATTAGTCATTGGTCACCCCTCCGATCTTGCGCTTAATATATTGAATGGCGAGATTCGTCAGGAGGACAATTATCATCAAGATAATTCCGACCGAGAAGCGAATATCATAATCCAGGCCTGTCGTCTCCTTGAGGCCGGACAGCATAGTCGAAGTCAGGGTACGTGTAATATCGAAGAGGTTCCAGGTGGGGCCGGTCATCGCATTGCCGGCGACCATAGAGACAGCGGTTGCTTCGCCAAAGGCGCGCCCGAGACCGAGGACCAGTCCGGCAAAGATACCGGACTTCGCGGCGCTGAGAACCACCTTGAAATTCGTCTGTGTGCGGGAAGCGCCCAGGGCCAGAGAACCCAGCTCCAGGTTGCGGTCCACCGCCGAGATGGAGGTAATGGACATGACCGTGATGGTCGGGAAGATCATGATTGCCAGGAGGATCGACACAGTCAGCAGCGAGTTGCCGCCAAAGGTCGTCTTGCCAAACCAGCCTGCCACCGTGTCGACGATCTTCGTAATCTGACCGGAGGCAAAGACACCGTAGACCACCGAGGGAACCGCCGCCAGCATCTCCACAACCGTAGTGAAGAAAGCCCGCAGGGGCCTAGGGGCGATTTTCACAATAAAAAGGGCAGTCAAAACCGACACCGGAAACGACACCAGCGCAGCCAGGAAGGCCGAGATAAGTGTATTGATCACGATAAAGAGCACACCATACAAGGCCGGATTCTGGTCAGGACGCCAGGTCATGCCGCTGATGAAAGACCAGATGCTTTGCTGTTCTCCGCCGTAAACAGGCAGGAACGGCGCCACGCCTTTCCAGCCGACAAAAACGAAAATGATGATAATCATGAGGGCGGATAGCACACCGGCTGCAGTGAATAAAGCCTTGAAGATCGAATCAACCACCTGTCTGCGCTTAATCGCGCCTGGTTTGATTCTGTCACGTACATTCGACATGTACGTCTCCTTTCTGCCGCCGCGAGTCTGCGGCCGCGAGGGCGATACATGAAGTCTCCTGACAAGTACGGTCACCTGCGCAGGATGGCCTGCAGAGGATCTCTTTTCAGTATAAAGAGCTTAGCCTATTTTGCAATTTACCAAGCTCTTATCATTCTAGACTACTGTAGTGGAAACTGCCTGTTTTACTTCAGTTCTTCCCAGTTGCTGACGGCGCCGGTAAAGATGTCATAAACCTGCTGTTTGGTCAGAGACTCGACGGCGGCATTGGAGCTTTCGACGACTACGACTACCGCGTCCTGACAATAGACACCGGATTCCAGCGCGTCGGCAACGGTCTCTTCAGCTTTGAAGTCACGAGAGGCGAAGCCGATCTCGGCAGCGTTCGC
>JAAYZH010000109.1 GCA_012514965.1 Clostridiaceae bacterium
CCTTCACGAATCCACTGCTGCACATTCGAGCGCGAAACATCCGGCATCTCTTCTGCAATTGCTTTGTCCAGGCGCAAACCATCCTGTTTCAGTACTACTTCTCTTGTCATTACAGTGGCCTGATCTTATTCTTCTGTTCTTTGAGAAAACGCTCTCTGTGTTTTTCTTCAAAGAAAATCAAGTAAATCATCAAAAAAATCACGCCTACTGTAATCAGGCTGTCCGCTACATTGAAGGTCGGGAAATGCCAGTCGCCATAGAAAAAATCAAAAAAATCAACAACTCCGCCGAGATAAAAACGATCGATGAGATTTCCCGCCGCTCCTGCAAGAACCATGGTGAGGCTCAAGGGCAGGAATACCGGCCAGCCGCTCCGCTTAATCAAGAGGATAAGAAAGACAAGTGACGCAACGGCTGAAATTCCGCTAAGCAAATAAATACCCCAGGTCTGATCCGCAAGAATGCTCCAGGCAGCTCCGGTATTGAACGTATAGCGTAAAGAGAATAGATTCGGGATGAGTGCGATTTCTCCACCTGCCATCAAGGTTTCATTGGCCAAAACCCTGGTCTTCGTCAGCTGATCCAGAGCAACCAGTCCGGCTGCAAGCAAAATAAATATAAAGGAGCGCAAGGGTGCGATACGCGGCCCCTTACTCGTGATTTCTTGTTTCGTCGCGTTTTTCTTCATGTATATCTTCCTTACTAACGATCTCAGTCAAGTTTTCTAGACAAGGGATAAGTGGCGCAGTCTTCAGCCAGTCACCTGAAGATGCTTCGTCAATTTGAATGCGTTCAATATACCTGCAGGCGCCTGTATGGTCAATATCCAGACACACCGCCCGGATACCCAGCGGGCTCCGCGCGCAGCGGTAGGCCGCCGGCAGACCCTGGACAAAGCGCCTCAAAGACTGTTCAATGTCCATCCCGATCACGCTGTCACGGGGACCGCACATACCCACATCACTGATATAGGCTGTGCCGCTAGGGAGAATATGCTCATCCGCAGTCTGAACGTGCGTGTGGGTGCCCAGTACCGCGGCGACACGCCCGTCGAAATTCCAGGCCAAAGCCTGTTTTTCTGCCGTTGCTTCCGCATGAAAGTCTACCAGAATCGCCGCTCCCGGATGTAAACTTTCTATTTCCCCAATGAAATTATCTAAGTAGGTGAAAGGAGACAAATATCCACGCATGAAGACGCTACCCAGCAAACTCAGTACGATCAATTGACGGCCGTCTCTTTCGAGCAGGTAGCTGCTGGCACCCGGCCAGCCGGAAGGGACATTGGCAGGACGAACGATACGAGGCTCTCTGCCGATCTGCTTGGCCAGATCCCAGTGTCCCCAACTGTGATTGCCAAGTGTAATGCAGTCAACACCTGCATCCAGCAGCTGCCTGGCTTGCTGATAGGTAATACCGGACCCCTCAGCCGCGTTCTCGCCGTTTACAATGTAAAAGTCCGCGAAATGCTCCTGATTGAGGCGCTCTATCCAGCGGCAAACAGCCTTCAGAGCCTGGTTCCCAACAATATCACCGGCAAATACAATCCGCATTCAAAAATTCTCCTAAGCAGGAAAGCGTTCTTTTATCGATTAATAATAACACAGCCATGTCACTCCGATAATCGACAGGCTGGACAGATCAACAAACAGGTCCGTTTTCGCACATAAAAAAAACCGGAGAATCATTTCTGACTCTCCGGCAATCCTTATCTCGCTACGCCGCTTGCGCGGGTTTCACGGATCATGTTCACCTTTATCTGGCCTGGGTAGTTGAGCTCTTCTTCGATCCTCTTACAGATCTCATAGGCTCGCAGCTGCATCTCTGCGTCGCTGATCTTATCCGGCTCCACGATCACACGCAGCTCGCGGCCGGCTTGAATCGCATAGCTCTTCTCGACGCCTTCGAAACTGTTCGCGATTTCTTCCAGAGTCTGAATTCGCTTAACGTATGTTTCGATGTTCTCTCGCCGGGCTCCGGGGCGAGCCGCTGACAATGCGTCCGCAGCCGCTACTAGAACCGAGATAGGAGATATTGGTTCCACATCGCCGTGATGGGAAGCAATTGAGTTAATAACAACTGCATCTTCCTTGTACTTCTTGGCCATCTCAATGCCCAGATCGATGTGAGAGCCTTCAAACTCGAAGTCACAGGATTTGCCGATGTCGTGCAGCAAACCTGAGCGCTTCGCCAGCTGTACATCCAATCCGAGTTCGGCTGCCATCATACCGCTGAGATCACAGACTTCAAGGGAGTGTTTCAGAGCGTTTTGGCCGTAACTTGTACGATATCTCATTCTGCCGAGCAGATTGACAATCTCGGACGGTACACCCAGCACACCTGACTCCAGAACCGCTCGTTCACCTTCAGCGCGAATCGTCTGATCGACTTCCTTCTTCGCTTTCTCAACCGTTGCTTCAATGCTGGCCGGATGAATTCGTCCGTCCTGCACGAGCTTGTCCAGGGCAATCCTGGCGATTTCGCGGCGGATTGGATTGAAGCAGGACAAGATGACGGCTTCAGGCGTGTCGTCAATGATCATGTCTACGCCGGTCGCGGTCTCAAAGGCTCTGATATTGCGGCCTTCACGGCCGATAATTCGACCCTTCATCTCATCCGTCGGCAAGGTCACGACTGAAACGGTATTATCCGAAACATAGTCTGATGCATAACGCTGAATCGATGTCACTACGACGTCTTTCGCACGCTGCTCAGCATTGCTGCGCAACTCATCTTCGACCTGATTGAACAACAAGCCCAAATCATGTCTGTAGGTCTTCTCAGCTGATTCCAGCACCAGGGTGTGGGCTTCGGCTACCGAGAGTCCGGAGATGCGTTCAAGTTCGACAACCTGACGTTGTTCGAGCGCTTCCGCCTGTTTCAGCTTGTCCTGCAACAGGGTCTGATTCCTGTCGAGGTCTTCTTGCTGTGCGTTGAGTTGTTCGGTCTTGCGGTCAAGATTCGTTTCCTTCTGGTCGATCCTGTTCCGTTCCCGGGCCAGCTCGCCTTGTCTTTCACGCATGTCGCGTTCCAAATCAACTTTTGCCTTGTGAATTTCTTCTTTCGCCTGCAGGAGCAGTTCTCTCTTTCGGCTCTCGCCGACCTTCTCTGCGTTTGCCAAAAGTAACTGAGCGTCTTCTTGTGCTTTCACAGAAGCCGCATCCAGCCCTTTTTGCTTGTTGCTAAAGCCCAGTTTATAAAAGGCCCAAACAATAACTCCGCCGCCTGCGAGGCCGATCACCAGACC
>JAAYZH010000110.1 GCA_012514965.1 Clostridiaceae bacterium
AGCATCCTGGGGACAAAGAATCCAGCCACCGTTTCGGGCTTGTCGGCCAAAATATTGAAGAGCTTGCGGAACTTCTCGTCCTTGATAACGTCGGACGGTTTGCCGTCAGGTCCTTTGGTAATGAAATCCGTCAGCATCATACCGGGAGACAAACGTCCCGCGATGACACCGCTGCCCTCGAGCTCTTTGGCCAGTCCCTTCATGAAGTAGGTAAGAGCGTGTTTCGTGGTCCCGTAGAGGATGGTCTTCATCTGAATCATGTCGTTCGAGCCAAGACCTTCCATGCTGTAAATCGCGCCATAGCCCTGCTTGAGCATCCCGGCAGCCGCCACCTGCGAGCCAAAGATCATACCGCTGAGATTCGTGTGGATTACCCCTGCCGTGTAGTGCTCCCCCGTCTCCCATGCGAACCTATGAGGCGCATTATGTCCGGCGTTGTTGATCCAGATATCTATGGTCCTCCAATGTGCCGCGGCTTCATCCCAGAGCGCTTGCAGCGCTTCTTTGACCTGGACATTGCAGGGAACATACATAAACTGCCCTGGGTAGGAAGCGAGCGCGGCCTGTGCGGGTTCTGGCAGCGCTTCTCCCCTGCCGGACAGCGTAACCTGGCAGCCGGCGCGCAAAAACTCTATTGCCATCGCTAAGCCGATCCCGCGTGTACTGCCTGTTATTACAACGGTTTTCATAGAAAAGTCTCCTTGTCCTCACTTAATTTTGATGCGTCTATCGGGCCAAAAATCGCGCGATCGCCCCTGCTGCCATGTCCTGTTGTTCCTCACCTGTTATGGTGGCGTCCACGTCACCCTTCTGCTTGCCGTAGTTGCCGAACTGTGCGTGGTTGCCGCCCTCGAGGACGACAACATTCTCACTGTAATCGACCTTCTCCGCTACGCTCGTGTTGAATGAGCCGTAAACCGTCAGTGCTTTCTCTGCAGGATAGTCACCGTAGAGGTAAGCACCCAGCAAGATCAAGCCTTCCACTTTGTCTGGATTCTTTGATGCAAAGTCGCTGGCCATCGCGCCGCCCATTGAGTGACCTCCTACGTACCAGTTCTCCATTTCAGGAAACTGCTTGATTACACCAGCGGCGGCATCGGCATCGAAAATTGCCATGTTGAAAGGCATTTTGACAAGAATGCAGGTAATCCCGTTGGTCTGCCGGATCTTCTCAAGGATAGGCAAGTAGGCAATGTACTCGACCTTGGCACCGGGATAGAAGATCAGCGCGGTCTTGTCGGATGAGTCCCCTTCTAGGACGATCAGGCCGTCCTGGAGCTGTGTCACGACACTGCTTTGGCCAATGGCCTGTGCAACAGGATCGGCCCGGTAATAATCAGAGGCATAGATCAGGAAGGTGCCGCTCGCCAAGACCAATACGAACGCGAGTGCAAGTATGGCAATTTTCAAACGTTTCTTCATAGACTTCCCCCTCTTTCGGTCTGGTGTCCGCTATTCCCTGCGGCCGTATTTGAGACCCTTGTACAGCGCAGCCCCCGCCTCCAGCACAGTAACGATGATAATCACTGACGTGATGAGCAAGATTACGCGGCCAAAAGCCAGCGGTGAATACTGCTCGAACTTCGACACAAATTCGTCCTGCCAGATGTCTTTACGGTTTAGGAATAACACGAGCCAGGAAGCCGAGATCACGTCGAGTGCAGTTGTTGCAAGGGCAACCCGCAGGGTCCATCTGCCCTTCACAAGTTTGATGACTTCGCTGAGAATATTCAGGACAAACACCACCAAGATCGTAACTTTAAGCGCTGCGAGGCTGTGGTCCATGAAAACCGGCAAGAATTCGATGTCGTTGCCCACTTTGTAGTAGATACCAATTTTGTCAGCGAAGAAGAAAAACAAGGGCAAAAACACGGTAGTAGCGATAATTGCAAAGACCGATTCGCCTCGCGGAATCAGGGCTTTTCTAGCCGGTATTTCTGGCAATGTGCGTGGATCCCACTGCTCGTTCTCACCGTCAGAATCCAGGGATACATCTTTGTACTCAAGCAGGGCAAAGATCCCGGTCACCCAAGCGGCACCCTGCAGAACCGCAGAAAAAAGACTTCCGACATAGGTGAGAACGAGTTCTCCGGCATTGTCACCGGAGAACATGACACTGATTCCAGTCGCCACTGAGATCCCAACAAAGACCGATAAAACCACGATCTTCAGGACAAAAAGATATTGCTCAAATAGTTTAGGTCCGATGAGGTATCGTTCCTTGCCGCGATAACGATTAGCAAGCTCTTTCGGGTTACCAAGTTCGCGCAACACCGCTTCGACCTTTCGCTCCTCAGGAACATCCATGTCCATTCCGGTCAACAGATCGTTGATCAACGCTTCCAGTTCATCGGCAATTTCCGCCCGGTACTGTTCCGGCAACTCTCGAGTCACCGCATAAATATACCGCTCAATCATCAGACTTCCTCCCCCTCAATCAACTGCCATACGGACTGATTCACCTCACTCCAGGCGCGGCACAGCTTCCCGTATACATCTGCGCCGGTTGGACTCATCTTGTAAAACTTGCGGGGCTTGCTGCCGTCTGTATCCCAAAGACTCTCCAACAGGCCCTGCTTCTCTAA
>JAAYZH010000111.1 GCA_012514965.1 Clostridiaceae bacterium
AACGCTGAAGTAGCGGCACTCGGCGGCGGTGAGAAAGGTCTTCGAGACAGCGCCGAGGATGCGGCCGTTGAGGAAAAGCACACCTGCATTGTAGAGCTTGCCTGCCTGCCGCAGGGGCGCGCCGGCCACGATCAGGAGGCCGGGGGCGGCGGCGGAGGCGGCAGCCAGCTTGACTGCGGCGTCTTCGACGGCGTCTGTGAGAGCGGGCTGAAAAAACAGGTCGGCGCAGGTGGCGCCGCTGAGACTGAGTTCGGGGAACACCAATATCGAGGACTTGGCGGAGGCGGCCTGCTCAATGAGCAGAGTGTGCTCGCGCGCGTTCTGAGCGGGGGAGGCCAGGTGGACGGAGGGGCTGGCCAGGCTGACCTGGAGTAAAGCATAATTCTGCTCCATATGTATATCCTTTCGTGGGCATAAGCAAGTCTTCTTGTCTGATCTATTTTACCTTTTTTTGTGTGACCCTGCGCACGTATCAGGACATGGGGGCGGCTTTGGCCGTAACCTGCGCAAAGACGGGGCTCGACACGGGTGCTACAATAAGTCACAACTATGATTATTCGCGGCCGAGAACCGGTCCGTCGACCTATGGAGGGAACATGTACATCATTACTGCCGTTAGCGGCGTCGATATTCTGCTGATAGTGGTCCTTCTGCTCTTGATCGGAGGCAGTCTGGCCTATACCTTGTACAGGCGCAGGAAGGGCCTGGGTTGCAGCTCGTGCTCGGGCTGCCCCAGCAAGGGCTTCTGTGGCGAGGCGAAAGCCGGCGCTGAAAGGGATAATTAGCAGATGCTGCAGATCAGGGGTATTCGTCTCACGATTGACGAAGACAGAGATGTCTTGCGGGCCAAAGTCGCAAAGCTTCTAAAGCGTCGTGATTTTCGGCTGGAGATAGAGCGTGAGTCCCTGGACGCGCGCAAACGCGGCAGCCACCATGAATTGTATTTCCAATACACGCTGAATGTACATCTGGATAATCCGGCCGCTGAGAGACGTCTGGCCGCAGCCGAGGGTGTCACGTACCTGGAGAATCGCAGCTTCTCACTCGTGCCGGGCAGCGAACGATTGCCGCAGGGCGAGCGTCCCTTGATCGCCGGATTCGGCCCGGCCGGCATCTTCGCAGCCTATTTACTGGCGAGGGAAGGCTACCGACCGCTGGTTTTCGAGCGCGGGGCGGCTGTCGATGAACGACGTACTCTGGTTGAGGGCTTCTGGGATGGCACCTTGCCGCTGGATCCCGAGACGAATGTGCAATTCGGCGAGGGCGGTGCAGGCACGTTCTCGGATGGCAAGCTGACCTCGCGTTCGAAGGATACGTTGGCCAAAATGGTCCTCGAGATTTTCGTAAATCACGGCGCTCCGGAGGAAATTCTCTATTCGCACCAGCCGCATATCGGTACTGACTTACTGGGTGACGTAATTGTTTCCATGCGCGAGCAGATCAAGGCCTGGGGCGGTGAAGTCCACTTCCGCACCCCTGTCACCTCGATCGAGCTAGATCGGTCAGGCCATCTGGCGGAGGTTGTGACCCCAGCTGGACGTTATCGCGGCCCCTTGCTACTGGCCATCGGCCACAGCGCACGCGACAGCTTCCGTATGCTGGTCGACAAGGGGGTCAAAGCAGAGGCCAAAGCCTTTGCTGTCGGCTTCCGCATCGAGCACCCGCAGACATTGATCGATCAGCTGCAATATGGAGAGTACGCCGGACACCCTCGCCTGGGCGCGGCTCCTTACCAGGTTCACAGCCCACTGCTGCCCGGCGGTCGCAATGCCTACTCGTTCTGCATGTGCCCGGGCGGCCAGGTAATCGGGGCAGCATCCGAGGCGGAGCGCCTGGTCACGAATGGCATGAGCTACCATGCACGGGATGGTGAGCTGGCCAACAGCGCTATCCTGAGCAGTGTCTTGCCCGGACGAGATTATGGTCCGGAGCTGATGGACGGTCTGCATTATCAAGAGCAACTGGAATCTGCTGCCTGGGCCTTGGGTGGACGCAATATGCACGCGCCGGTTCAGCATGTGCAGGATTTCCTGCAGGATTTTGACCTTAAGGCCGCGACGCCTGCGCGAACAGAGCTGAGGCTCGAGCCTTCGTACAGGCCTGGTTGGCGTGACGCGAAACTAGCGGGTCTTCTCAGTCCTGCGCTCGGGCAGACGATTGCGGAAGGCCTGCTGGAGATCGATCGCAGGCTGCCCGGCTTTGCCGGCCCACAGGCGATTTTGACGGGTGTTGAGAGCCGCTCTTCGTCCCCGTTGCGCTTTAGCAGGGATCGTGAAAGCCGCGAGTCCGAGAATGTAGCGGGACTCTACCCGATCGGGGAAGGGGCAGGCTACGCCGGCGGCATTGTGTC
>JAAYZH010000112.1 GCA_012514965.1 Clostridiaceae bacterium
CGGTTTTGGTGGCCGGTAACTTTGGCCGGCAAGAAGTCGAACTCGATGTGTCAACCTACGCAGGCAATTGCCTGCTTACAAACCGGGATGTGCCGCCGACAATGCACGAGGGCAAACTCCTTCTAAAACCACAGGAACTTATCGTTGTTGAGTAGTTTAGCCATGGGTGTGGCATAATCATTCAATTTATATTATTCCGGTTCTTACGCCTCAACTCTTTTCAGTTGGGGCGTTTTTGTTGAAACTTGTTGATGCTTTCACAAAACCACATCCTATATAATAGAAGTAGTTGATAGTTAGGAGAACGCTTTGAGGGCAACGCGTTTGGATCTTGATGCAGGAGGTGGATATTTTTATGAGCAATCATGAGTTCAAGGGCAGAATCACTTCCGTGCAACCGCGCATCCGTCTGCTTCGCTCCTTTGATGAAGCAACGCACAGCTACCTTGGCTACGCCTTGGTGCTGGATGGCTCAGTAGACGATGTGGCATTGACCTTCTCGATCGGGATTGGGCAGGGCACACAAGCGAAACATGGGCTTAAGGTCAATGACTGCATTTCAGGCCGCTGTGTCGAGGTTGCGGACCCAAGAATCGAACCGGTGGAATACTACAGAGTTACTGGTCTGCATGTACTGACCGTCGGCGAAGGCGGCAACGCTGCAGAGCCATGGGAAACGATTGCGCCGGATCTGCAGGTCTATCGCAAGCGGGGATGCCGAAGGCTAGCTGTGCGCACCTATGCTGCGCAATGCCTGAGTTGTATTTGGGGGGGCCGCATGCCGGTGGAGATCATCGTCGATAACTGGAACCCTCAGGCGGCGCGCTTGTATCGATTTGAGACTTTTTGCTATGGCCCTTTGAATTGCCGACATTACAAGGCAGGGCCTGAGAGACAGGTGCCGGGACGCAAGGGCGCAACCTATATCGAAGACGACTGGGTGGATGCAATGCACGTCGAGCATCGCAGGCCGGATGAGTAGACGCAGGACCGGAGCGATTCTCTTCGCAGACAACCGTGTTCGGGAGGTCTGCCGACCGGCGTTTCTTGTGGGCACGGCGACAACCCTGAAGTCGAGTCTCTAGACACCTTTGCTTGCCTGCAGAACAATGAGCAAGACCAAGACGAACGGCAATATGAATATTGCAGCAACAACGAAAGCTAAGACCAGGATAATTTTCCCCGCCAGCAAGACTTTTGCGCTATTCATGACAGTGGCCCTTTCCGGACAGATCCCTGCTTCACAGTAGTTTCATTCTCTCTTTCATAGTACGTTCTCTTGTGTTTCGGGTCAAAGTTTTGCAGCAGACCTTGAGCTCTGTGTACCCAAAATAGGACTACGTGTCACAGATCATCTGTCTGCGGAAACTTGCTCATGAAGACGACTTGTCACATGCGCCTCAAGGGGAGAGGAGAAAGTCGGTGAACCGTAACCCTTTACGTGAGGGCAAGTGTCATTTGGACGGTTTCTTTCGTGCCCCGATGCCTGTTAAAAAAACAGTACGAATTTTTGCACCGGAATTTGGCCACTTGTCTGAAAAAATCCGCTTTCAAAGCTGCCTGCTGCTGTGCGTGCTAGAATAAATAGAAAGAAAATTTTGGCCTCCGGGCCGCTGCAAGGAGATTCAATTATGGCTCTTTTACAAGTAAACTTCTTTTCCCAGGCACTTGGCTTAAGCAGCAGTATGAATGTGATTTTGCCAGAGGCAGACCAGGGTATCGGTGCTGTACCACTGAATCGAGGCAGTGCGGATCCCCTCGAGCGACAGACTGCGCAACCAGAAGAACAAGGACCCATGCCGGTGCTCTATCTCCTGCATGGTCTCTCTGATGATCACACGATCTGGGGCCGCCGGACTTCGATCGAACGTTACGTGGCAGGCAAACGTATCGCTGTCGTGATGCCGGCTGTAAGCAAGAGTTTCTACAGCGATGAAGTGAATGGTATGCGCTACTGGGAATTTATCAGTGAAGAACTTCCGGCAATCGTGAAGACCTTTTTCAAGGTCTCGGACAAGCGCGAGGATACCTACGTGGCAGGCCTCTCTATGGGTTCCTATGGCGCTGCCAAGCTGGCCTTGAATTATCCGGAACGGTACAGCAAGGCAGCTATGCTCTCGGGGGGACTCACCCTGATGGCCTCCGTGATTGAGCGTCCTGATTTTGCCTCCCGCATATTCGGTGATGCCTCCGCCTTCCCCGGCAGCTGCAGTGATCTGGCCCATGTGGCGCGTGAATTGGCGAAGTCCGATCGGCCAAAGCCGGCGTTTTTCACAGCCAGCGGCAAAGCTGATTTCATTTATGACAGGCACGTCGAATCCAGCAAACTGTTGACAGAACTGGGCTTTGCCGTCGAGAACTACGAGGAAGAGGGCGCGTCACACGAATGGTCTTTCTGGGACAAAACAATTCAGATGGCGCTGGAGTGGATGGACTTCTAGAGAACCGGATTCAGGGAAGAACAGAAGGGCAAAGGCTATGTACGAACGAATTTTGCGAAATCGGGTAGTTGCGATTTTCCGCAACTTACCGCTGACAGACCTCATTCCGGCTGCAGAAGCGCTCTGTGACGCCGGGGTCAAAAGTCTCGAAGTTACTGCGAATTCTCTGGACTGGACACAGGGTATTCGCAGGTTGCGAACTCATTTTGGTAGTGAAATTGCCGTAGGGGCGGGTACGATACTTGATCCGGAAACCGCGGCAGTGGCTGCAGACGCAGGCGCAGAATTCCTCCTCACGCCAAACACAGATGAACGTGTGCTCCTGTACTGTGCGCAGAATGAAATTGCCCTGGTTCCGGGGGTCATGACACCGAGCGATGTGGGCCTTTGTCTGCGTTACGGCTATGGGCTGATGAAGCTTTTCCCAGCCGGTATCCTTCCAGAGGAATACATCAAGCAACTGAAGGGCCCTTTTGGCCAAAGTAATTACATCGCTGTAGGCGGTGTGACCAAAGAAAATGCCAGGCAGTTTATTGACGCCGGCTTCGTCGGACTTGGTATGGGTTCGAGCCTGTTGCGCAAGGAGTTGATCGCGGAGAAGGACTGGCAGGGGCTCAAGTATGAGACCCTGGCACTGATCAATGATGTCAACTACCTGCACTAGGTCCAGGCAAGGAGAATTGAATTGTGAAGATTAAAAAACTAAGCACGTATTTGGTGCGCCCGCGCTGGTGCTTCTTGAAGATCGAAACGGATGAGGGGATCTGCGGGTGGGGAGAGCCGGTGATCGAGGGCCGGGCCGCCACCGTCCAGACAGCTGTGCGGGAACTGGAACCCTACCTGATCGGCGCGGATCCGCTGCAGATTGAAGGCATCTGGAACATGCTCTACCGTTCCGGCTTTTACCGCGGCGGCCCTGTTCTTATGAGCGCGATCGCAGGTGTCGACCAAGCGCTTTGGGATATCAAGGGCAAGTATTACAACACGCCGGTCTATAGCCTGATGGGCGGTAAGGCCCGTGAGCGTATGCCTGTGTATAGCTGGGTCGGGGGAGACCGTCCGGCCGATGTGGCTCGGGCAGCGGTCGAGAAGCAGCAGGCAGGCTTCGGCGCGGTAAAGATGAACGCCACTGAGGAACTTCATTATATCGACAGCTACCGTAAGGTCGATGAGCTGCTCGAGCGCATTGCCTCAATTCGTGAGGCTGTGGGCAAGGACTTTGGCATTGCGGTGGATTTCCACGGGCGAGTCCACAAGCCCATGGCGAAAGTCCTGCTCAAAGAGCTTTCAGCTTTCAACTTGATGTTTGTCGAGGAGGCCGTTCTCTGTGATAACATGGAAGCTTTCGTGGAGCTGGCGCGTATTACGCAGATTCCGCTGGCTACAGGCGAACGACTTTTTTCGCGCTGGGACTTCAAGCGGCTTCTGGAGCTCCACTGTATCGACATCATTCAGCCTGATGTGTCGCACGCCGGCGGAATCACAGAGGTGAAGAAGATCGCCTCAATGGCGGAGGCGTACGATGTCGCCCTTGCCCCGCACTGCCCGCTGGGACCGATCGCTTTGGCCGCCTGTCTGCAAATTGACGCTACCTGTCACAATGCTGTGATCCAGGAGCAGAGTATGGGCATTCATTACAATCAGGATCGGAGTGTTCTGGATTACCTGCTGAATCCTGAGGTTTTCGACTTCAGCGGGGGAGTTGCTGAACTGCCGACTTTGCCGGGCCTGGGTGTACTGATGAACGAAGATCTGATTCTAGAGGAAAGTCTGAATCCCCATGCCTGGACGAATCCTGTCTGGCACCATCCGGATGGCTCTGTCGCCGAGTGGTAGATCTATTTTGATCAATCAAAAAGCCGTTGAAGCATTCTCTCTTCAACGGCTTTTTTGCGCTTGCAATCTTTATTCAACGTAGCTTGGCTGTTCGCGGAAGAGCTTTTGGACCGTATCGTAGGCAAGCTTGCCGCGGCGGTACTCGTCGACCACGCCTTTGTTGTTCATGCTGCGGGGGCGGTTAGCGAACCATTCGCTGCTGACTTTCACGTCCGTCAGCTGCCAGATGAAGATACCGCTGCAACCGTCCTGGGCAAAAATTGCTGAGATCTGAGCTTCGAGAGCCTGACGCTGATATTCTTCTGACCACTTGGGGGCGGCTGGATTGCGATAGCCATAGACTGCGCCGGCACCGACCTCGGTGATGAGGAAGGGCTTGTCTTGCCCTCCTGCCTGCGTCTGCACCCAGTCGTATAGATCAGCAAGAAAGTCGCCGGTGGGCAGGGGCACATACCACTCAGGGTAGATGTTGTAGGAGATTACGGTGGAGAGGTCCAGACAGAGCTCGTCTTTCATTTTGCAGCTGGCTGTGGACCAGGGGCGGGAGGTGTCGAGGTGTTGAATGAGATCAAACTGCTTTTCGTAGCAGCTGCGGCCAAAAACCGTTTCGCTGGCACATTCGTTGAGTATGCCCCAGATGAAGATAGAGGGATGATTGAAGTGATCGTTGATCATCTCGCGGATTACTTGTTCCGCCTGCTCTTCGAAGTGGGGGTTGCGCATCTGTTCTTCGCTGAGTCCGCGAGCGTGATTCTCTTCCCAAACAAGGATGCCTTGTTCGTCGCAAAGGTCGAGGAAGAGCTCGTCATTGGGGTAATGGACGGTGCGGATCGCATTGCCGCCTAGATCCTTGACGATTTCGATATCCTGCGCAATGGCCTGGAGGGGCAAGGCGCAGCCGAACATGGGATGGTCTTCGTGGCGGCAGAAGCCTTTGATTCGGAGCTTTTTGCCGTTGAGGAGCAGGTCTTTGCCCTCTGTAAGGATCTCGCGAAAGCCAAAGCGTTCGATCAAGTCGTCATAAGTACCTTCTGTATCAGACAGTTCTGCAGAAAGATAATGGAGATTGGGGGCTTCGATATCCCACTCCGCAACGTCGGTGAAGGAATAGGTTTGGGTCCACTGCGTAGTGCCGTTGGCAGGTAGGACAAGAGGCTCGCTGCACGCCTGGCCTGCGACTTCACAGCACAGTGTGGTCGGCAAGGTTTGCGAAGAGAGGTTGCGTACCTGGACTGTAACAGCCGCGTCCCACCCTGTAGCGGTCTTCTGCGGGATGACATGCAGATATTCAATAAACGCATCTTCTAAGTGCTCCAGCACTACACCGCGGCTGATGCCGCCATAACTATAATAATCGTTCGGTACATGTAAAGCGCTCACCTCGGAGAACGAGTTGTCGACGCGGACCTCCAGCTTATGCTCTCCACTCGGCACATTCAGCGCGATGGCGCTAAATGCTGTGTAAGCATTGTAGTGGTGTGCCAAATGCTCACCATCCAGATAAATGTCTGCCGTATGGCTGACGCCCTTGAAGACTAGGCGGATGTTGCCGGCGGCTTCGATCAAGCGGCTGTAGCAGCCGCTTCCGCGATAATTTGAGAAGGCGGGCAGGCTCTCCCAGCAACCTGGCACGACAATAGGGAAGTGCTGCCCCCGATGCTGGCCGCTGTCTGGCGAAAACATCCAATCGCTGCCGTTCAGGCTCTCGGATTCACGGATTTTGTTTGTGCAAAAAGTTCTGATCATACGTTCCCCCTCAAGAATTAGTGATTCTATTGCTTTTAACTATAGAGATGCGCGTCGGTGTTTTCAATCTCCCTGTCAATCTATTCATGGAACTTATGAAAAAACTTACGTCAGTCAACAATACGCAATAAAAAGGACAAGTTATTTTTAATTTCATGCAAAAATACAGGAAAACTATGCAAAATAGATCAATTTAGCCAATAAACTCATGAAAAGCTTTTTGAATAGCGAACATAGATCTTGATTTACCGAATCAATCTATGCAATAATCACGTTATGGAATGAGCGAAATCAAATATTATTAAGCTTATTGTATAGTGTATTGGGCCAGTATTGCGGAAGGAGGAGATGTCGGATCAACTAAGAGGGGTATGAAACAGAGGAGGATCACAGCCATAGCGTCTGCCTTCGAGCAGGCACACTACACATCAAGAGGTTGTAAGCATAGATTTACGCACAATTATCTAAATCAGATCTGACTTGAGGGTAAATCTGTTTGCAAGAAATAGTTATAAGGAGAGGTTACAGAAGTGAAAAAGCATAAGATCACAGCAATGATTCTGGCAGCAACATTGAGTTTGTCTCTATTGGCGAGCTGCGGCGGCGGAGACGGGACAACGAAGCCCGCCGGTGACGAGGAAGTTACGATCCGAGTAACACTTTGGGATTACTCGAATCTGGCTTATTACAAGACGATTTTTGATGCTTTCAAGGTCGCAAATCCGAAAGTAAATGTAGATGTAGTCGAGTTCGCAGCTGATGAATATGACAACACGATTGTTACACAGCTGGCCGGCAAGCAGGATTTTGACGTAGTCTTTACCAAAGGTACACCCGCGTTGTCAGCATTGATTGAGCAAGGTCATATTTTGGCCTTGAATGACTTAATTGACAATGACACTGCCTTTGACAAAGGGAAATACCTGGGCCTGATCGATCAGCTGGCGCTGAACGACAAGACCTACGGTGTTCCGTTCCGCAAGGACAACAACCTGATCTATTACAACAAGACCCTCTTTGACCAAGCGGGCGTGGCCTATCCGGAAGATGGCATGACCATGGAAGAATACCATGCACTTGCGGCGAAGATGACCACGGGTGAAGGCAATGATAAAGTTTACGGCGCCCATGTCCACACTTGGCCAAGTAATGTTTACAACTTTGCCAGACGCGTCGAGGCCTTCAACTTCACGGATCCTTCCACCTACAAGAACCTGATTCCTTACTACGAGGAAGTCCTGGCTATGCAGGAAGAAGGCGTTATTCAGGACTACGGCTCACTGAGCGCTTCAAAGATCCACTACAGCGGTGTTATGTACAATCAGCAGGCCGCGATGCTGCAGATCGGAACGTGGTTTACGAATATGCTCGCTGAGAATGTTACCGACTTCGACTGGGGCGTCTGCTCTTTGCCGAATGTGGACGGTGCAGGTAACGAGAACGCTATCGGCGCCGTTACGCCTGTCTCGATCGGCGGGTACGGCAAATACAATGATCAGGCGTGGGAATTTATTAAATACGCCTGTGGTGAAGAAGGCGCTGCTGTTTTGGCCGGCGCGGGTATCGTACCTGGCTACAGCTCAGACAAGATCAATGCGATCTTTGATGACCTGCCGAACACCAAGCCCAATGCGCCTGAGGGCCTTTCTAAGTACCTCGATCTCGAAAAGTACGTTGTCGAGCAGCCCATGCACGCCAAGGGCAAAGCCATTGACACCATCATCAACGAACAGCACAGTGCCATCATGACCAAGAGCGTCTCTGTTGAAGAAGGCGTTCAGGGAATGTTTGATCGTGTTACCGAACTGTTGAACGGCTAATCTACAAGCCAATGCATCCGATATTTGTACGGAGCCTGTCTCTCTGGCGGACTCCGTACAAACAATAATTTTGAGACAGGGGATCAGATGGCATGAATAATTCTGCACTCGTAAAAAAGAAACACAAAGCCTCTCTCCGCAGACGCAAGACGCTGGTTGCGTATTCCTTTATCCTTCCGAACCTAATCGACTTTTTCGTTTTTACATTCGTTCCGATTGTTTTTTCGCTCATCTTGAGTTTTACCCAATGGGACGCAGGTAATCCGATAAAATTCATTGGTCTTGATAATTTTGTGGAGATGTTCACGAAGGATAAGAGCTTCCGCATCGCGCTGGTGAATACTTTGTATTACACGGTTGCGACGGTTCCGATCACTTTGGTGATTTCGTTGGCATTGGCAATTTTGATGAATAAGCAGCTGCGCGGCCGTGTATTCTTCAGGGCCGTAATCTTCTTTCCTTATGTAGCGTCGCTCGTCTCCATCGCAGTGGTCTGGATGGCGCTCTTCAATCCGGACAGAGGACCCGTCAACGGTATCCTCATGAGCCTTGGTATCGAAAATCCTCCCCGCTGGGCTGCTTCATCCGTGTGGGCCATGCCTACGATTATCGGACTAACAGTCTGGAAGAACATGGGTTATTATATGATCGTTTTCCTTGCTGCTTTGCAGGGTGTATCGGGTGAACTCTACGAAGCTGCCTCTCTTGATGGGGCGAATAAATGGCAGCAGTTCCGCAATGTTACCTGGCCGGGGATCACGCCGACGACTTTCTTTGTCCTGCTCATGCTCATGGTCACGACCTTTAAATCCTATGACATCATGTACATTACGACACAGGGCGGCCCCGGAGAGGCAACAAAGGTGCTCGCTTATCACATCTTTAACAGCGCGTTTGTCAGCTCCCGATTCGGGTATGCCAGTGCTGTTTCTATCGTCTTGCTTGCTATTGTTCTGGTAGTCACGATCTTCCAGTTCAAGGGTGAGAAGAAATTCACAAATTATTAAGGGGAGGGTGCAGCGATGAGTAATACATTAAGTGCCAAAAAAACTGCTAGGACTCGTGCTCAGTACACGGTCTTATATGCCCTTCTGATTCTGGTAGCGATCATGATGCTGATTCCCTTTGTCTGGATGATTTCAGCATCGCTCAAGCTGGAGAAAGATGTATTTGCCTTCCCGATCCAGTGGATCCCTGTCGATCCGCAATGGAACAATTACAATCTTATTTGGACCAAAGTTCCGCTCATGACCGGCTTCGCGAATACAGCGAAACTGACTTTCTTCACGACCATACTGCAGTTGTTGACTTCGAGTTTCGCGGCCTATGCTTTTGCCAAACTCGAGTTCAAGGGAAGGGATACGATCTTCATGCTCTATGTTATGACGATCAGTGTGCCGTGGCAGGTCTACATGGTGCCGCAGTACCAGATGATGACGATCTTCAAGCTGACGAATAGCCATTTGGGCTTGATTCTCATGCATGCTTTTACGGCTTTCGGTGTTTTCCTGATGCGTCAGTTTTTCCTGAGCATCCCGACGGAACTTCTTGAAGCAGCACGTATCGACGGACTGAGCGAATATGGGATTTGGTTCCGCATCATGCTTCCGCTCTCGAAACCCGCGATTGCAACCCTCAGCATCACGTCTTTCGTATTTGAGTGGAATGACTTCATGGGACCTTTGATTTATCTGTCGTCTACAAACAAGAAAACGGTTCAGCTCATGTTGCGAATGTTCAACACGCAGTATTCATCGAATTACGCGCAGATTATGGCTGCGGCTGCGGTGGCACTCGTACCTGTGCTTTTGCTCTTTATTTTCTTGCAGAGGTACTTTGTCGAGGGCATCGCATCGACAGGAATCAAGGGCTGATAGCTCGGCCTACAAAGATATCTGTTATCCTAAAGTGTACTGTTGAAGATCTCTGCCATGACGGTATGAGATCTTCGACTATATAGAGGGTTTACAGAATAAGGAGGAACTACACAATGCATTGGAATCTTGGCGTTTGCGCCGGACTGAAAGACATCGCCATGCTCGACGAGCTGGGCTTTGATCATATTGAAGTATTTGCGAACTCGATTGCGGAGTTGTCAGAAGAAGATTTCGCAAAAGAGCTGGCTGCGTATCGCTCGTACAATATTCCGGTCAAAACCTGCTGCATTTTTTTTGCGGGCAGCATGCGCTTGCTGACTAGGGACCGGGATATGGCTGCCATCGAGGCACATATCGAACACACGCTGGCTCGCATGGAGATGCTCGGTGTGGAACTGGTAGTCTTTGGCAGCGGGGCCAGTCGCCGTTTTGACGACGATATGACATACAAGGAAGCCTTTGGCCGAATGATCGAACTCTGTCGTCTTTTTGCGGATCTCGCAGCTACGCATGGGATCAAGGTGGTCATTGAGCCGTTGAACCGACTGGAGACGAACATGATCAATTCGCTGGGCGAAGGGGCTGCCCTGGCGGCTGCTGTCGACAGGCCGAATTTTGGCCTGATGGGTGACCTCTATCACATTATGAAGGACCACGAAGCGCTGGAAGATCTCAAGCGTGTGGCGCCGATCGATCACGTACACATTGCGACAATAGACAGGCAAATGGCACTTACTGAGTCGGAACTGGAGCCGCTGGTCCAAATTCTGGATGAGATTGACTACAAGGGTCGCATCAGTGTGGAAGTGTTTGTTCCGATAGAACGTGAAGACGCGGCCGCTGTGCTCCGGAACTTCCGGGCCGTAACAGCAGGCTAAAACCATGTAGAAGGGACAGAGACATGCTACTTGGACTATCCTCTCCTCTAGCTCATGAGTCGCCGCAGCAATGGGCGGAACAGATGAAAGCGCTGGGCTGCGGCTCGGTTGTGTTTCCGCTGGACTATACGGCGCCGGACAGCTTGATCGCAGAATATGCCGATGCTGCCGATCAGCAAGGGCTTGTGATCGCGGAAGTCGGAATCTGGCGAAATGTACTGGCAGCTGACCTGCACGAACGAAGAGCTGCCCGGGAGCGAGCAATCGGCCAGCTGCGTCTGGCGGATGAACTGGGGGCGAAATGTTGCGTAAATGTCGCAGGTACAATGGCCGCGGCGCGCTGGGACGGCGGCTGTCGTGAGAACTTCTCGCAGAAGACGTGGGACGAGGCGGTCCTGTCGATTCAGCACATTATCGATACGGTTCGACCTCAGCGAACGAAATTTACTATCGAACCGATGCCCTGGATGTTCCCCAGCGGCCCGGATGAGTATCTTGCTCTCGTACAAGCCGTAGACCGCGAAGCCTTCGCTGTCCACCTCGACCTTGTCAATATGGTGAACACGCCCCGACGCTATTTTTTCCTCGATGAATTTATGGAAGAATGTCTGGCCAAACTCGGGCCATACACCAGCAGCTGTCATCTCAAAGATGTGTACTTGCGTGAAGAATATACCTTCCAGCTGGTCGAGACCGCCTGTGGTCAGGGTACAATTAATCTCGAAAAATACATCAGTCTGATCAATCAGGTGGATCCCCAGATGCCTGTAATTATTGAGCATCTGGATACTGACCGCGAGTATCTGGACAGTCTGGCCTACGTCCGGGCCCGTTTGCGCGCGGCAGACCTCTTACCATAACACACATCGTACAGAATTAAGGAGAACGTATGGACACACGCAAAATTCTAGACAACAGCAAGTTCGCGCAGATTGGCTTCGTCGTACATGACATCGAGGCGGCCAAAGCCGCCTACGCTCTTTTGTTCGACTGTGCAGCACCAGAAACTCGCCCCGGCGGCGACTATGCAATTACCCTGACGCGAGTGTATGGGGAGCCGGCTCCGGAAGCTGCCGCTGCCCTGGCTTTCTTCCAACTCAGCGACGGCGTGCAGCTCGAACTGATCCAGCCGAATGACAAGCCCTCGGTCTGGCGTGACCACCTGGACAAATACGGCGAAGGCGTGCACCACATCGCCTTCCAAGTAGAGGACGCTGATGAAGCTGTCAGACGCCTGCAGGAGGAATTCGGGGCTGTGGTCGAGCAGGAAGGGAATTACGGTGACGGCAGCGGCAAGTACGTCTATCTCGATGTGCAAGAGCAGCTCAAGTGCCGTATCGAATTGCTGCAGAGCTTCGCGAAATAAGGTGGGAGGAAGATTCCTTCCTGGACTTCGCGAGTCCTCGATTGTGTATGCGTGTGGTAAAAACACCACATGAGTTCGCAGTTGAGGGCCAACGCCACTCATGAGCGGGACTTCTGCTGCTTTCCTGCCGCTACAGACCAGGTGAGCAGCACGCCCAAGCCCCACCAGATCCCAGCACTTACAACTTGATCACGAAGGGTGAGGCCGGCATGCCGGCATCGTTGTACAGGTAGACTTCAGGCGGGTTGTTCGCATAGAGAAAGCGCAACTCGCTAAATTCACCTTGTGGCAATTCGACCATGAGAGAATCACCGGCGACTTCGACGGTGAGAGGTGCGGCAACTGTGCTTCCGACAAAGGAGAAAGCATCCCGCAAATCACCCTGGGCTTGCAGAGAGCGGTTGCAATGACTGAAAGTGAGCTGCAGGCGATCGTCGTTGCTTCTCCGCACACTCTTAAAACAAGGGCCCGAATATTCGAGTTGTTCGCCCAGGACCAGCGCCCGAGCTGCCAGGGCCGCCCGCCTGCCGAGGGTCCATTTGTCCTGCGGGTGCAAATCATTCCACTCACCGACATCCAAGGACACGATCATCGCGGTGTCAGGCAAGACAAGCGCCTGACGCTGCGCTTCGCGCAGCTGCGCCCAGCTGTTCGGGACGATCACACACTCAGGATCTTCGAAACGCGTCAGCTGCATGAATAGAAACGGCAGCTGCGGCCCGAAGTCGCTGCGAAAACGGCGGATCAGACGTTTGAAACGTTCTGCGTAAGGGCCGGGGTCGGCATCATTGGACTCTCCCTGATACCACAAGATTCCGGCCAAAGGCAGCCCCTTGAGAGGCTGGATGTAGGCGTAATAATTTGTACCGGCCAAGCGATCCCAGAAGCGCGGCATGGGGAGCGGGGGCATGGCGGCGGTACGCAGAATTTGCCAGTCTTCGCTGAAGGCCAGCTGCCAATCGGGACTGGATAAGCCATAGAATTTACCGGGGGTAGCCCCGCCATTGTTGCGGAAGACGGTCAGACGGATCAGGACCTCGTTGCTGCCTCCGCGCAGCTGGCCAGGCGCAACGGAATAGAGACGCGGGGGGTACTGGTAGCCGGTTTCGCCGACTTTGAAACCATTCAAGCACGTTTCGTCGGCGTGGTAGAGTGTGCCAAGTTCCAAGCGCAGTGAGTCCAGACTGCGGATTTTGGCCAAATCCTCCGCTGCTAGGTGAAAGCGGATACGAAGCCAGTAGACACCCTGCTGTTTCTCGAAGGCTGTCCCGCTAAAGAGGCGCGGCATGGTAAGGAAGGTCCAGGGGAGGGCGGCCCGGGCCTCGTCAGCCAAGGCGGGAACGAACAGATCCTGCCGGGATGCCTCTTGGAGCCAGCTGCTTTGCGTGGCGGCATAATCGCAGTCGACCGCGGCGCGCGTGGCCGGATGACTATTCAGAGTAAAGTCTTCGAGCAGGTGTGGCGCATCCGCCAGATCTTCGTGAGGCAGCCAGGATTCGACAGGCGTGCCGCCAACTGCGCAATTGATCAAGCCGACTGGCACATCGGCGCTTGCGAGATATCGTTCGGCGAAGGCCACACCCAGCGCGCCCATGTCCGGCAAGGCGGTTGGATCCAGTCGCTGCCAGCAAACGTCGCCCGGCAACTCGAGATTCTCGGTGTCAAAGCTAGGTTGAATGGCGATACGGTACTCGCGGATACGCGGTTCTTCAAGAGCGGCGAAGCGGGGCGGGATTTTGGCCAGGGTACGACTGACCGTAAGCTGCATGTTCGACTGCCCGCTGAGGAGAAAGACGTCACCAAAGAGCAGGTCAGAAAGGACAAGCGTGTCTTCGTTGAGGAGAGAGCTAAGCTCGAGATGATACGGTCCTCCTGCTGGGTGTGGCGGGACTTGGAACTCCCAGCGTCCCTGAGCATCGGCATCGGCTCTATAGACCTCTGACGAAGCGCCGCCGGATAGTACTGCGTGTATGTGGGTGCCGGCCAAAGCACGTCCGCTTAGGGTGATCGTATGATCCCGCTGCAAGACTGCGCCATTTGTGAAGGGCTTATGGACGAGCAGCATCTTCGACCTCCGTCAGAGCTGAAATCTGCCGCTGTACTGCAGCTGGTTGCCCAGACGTTTGAACTCCTGAGGGGTGCAATCTTTCACCTTTTTGAAGACACGATTGAAGGTCGAGATTGAATTGAAGCCGGCTTGCAGAGCAACATCCGTGACCGAAGCCTCAGGATCTGCCAGCAGCTTCTCAACGTCGCTGATGCGGCAGCTGTTCAGGTAATCTACGAAGCTCATGCCGCTGATTTCCTTGAAAAGGCGAGAAAAATAGAACTTACTGAAGCCGGCGCGAGCGGCCAGGCTCTCGAGCGTAATCTTCTCGCGGGAGTGGGCGCGAATGTATTCGCAGGTGTTGTAGATCGCGCTCAGGTTGGCCTGCGTCAGGGACTCGGACTCACTGTCTGCTTCGGCATAGGCCGTATGAGCGCTGTTGCTGCTGTTGCGTTTTGAAACGACAACATTGCCCAGAACCGCGACCAGCTTCGCCAATTCTGCGTAGATCATGATGTTCTTCATGGGTGAATTCACCAGCTCGACTTGCAGAATCGAAGTCAGCAGATCCTGCAGATCGCTGTGGACAGCGGGCGCGTTTTCCTTGGTCACCAGGTAGTGCGGGGTCAGAAAGGGGTTCACCGTGGTGATCTCGGGGAACTGGTTCACTATGGTTGTGTCAAAAAGGATGATCAGCCGTTGGCCGGGAGCCTTGGGCTCTTCGATCGTATGCAGAACCCCGGGGGCGATGAACACAATGTCACCGGGGTGCAGGAGTACGGGTCGGTTCTGGATGTCCAGACGATAGTCGCCGACCATGGGCATAATGACTTCGGCGGCAGCGTGCCAGTGGAGCGGATAGCCCTCCTGTTCGATATTATGATAGAAGCGAACGCGTGCGTTAGATAGATAATCTACGGTCTCTTTCACACCATCGAGATGCTCAATCATGTGTTTGTGTGATCCTTTCTAGGACAGGGCCGAAAAAACGCAGTGGGTGGAAATGTTCCAAGCTAGCTGCGGAAATGGATAAAAAAGCTACTTATATAATAAGCGTGGAGCTTGGTTTTGTCAGTAACCACAAGACCAAAACCGCAATATTTGATAGAAAGGGAGCAACGATAAGCACGCAATCTTGTATGGCAGCTATATAATAAAAGTAACAGAGATTTGCGCCTTGTATACAATTTATTGTGTATGCGCACAAATATTTCTCAGGGGGAATGCCAATGACAGTACATTCTACGGTAAACAGAGACCGCGAAGAGTTCCGCAAACGGGCTGAAGAACTTGTTAAACAGATGACGCTGGTCGAGAAGGTTTCCCAGATGTTGCACGGTGCACCGGCGATTGAGCGCCTAGGAATTCCGGCCTACAACTGGTGGAATGAAGCCTTGCACGGGGTTGCCAGAGCCGGCACGGCTACTGTTTTCCCGCAGGCGATCGGTATGGCTGCCACTTTTGATCCGGAGCTATTACGCAAGGTCGGGGATGTGGTGTCCACAGAGGGACGTGCCAAGTTTCATGCGCAATTTGCCCATGGCGATACCGACATCTATAAGGGGCTTACTTTCTGGGCGCCGAACGTGAACATTTTCCGCGATCCTCGCTGGGGCCGCGGCCATGAGACCTATGGTGAAGATCCTTACCTGACCTCGCGTCTGGGTGTTGCCTACATTCAGGGTTTGCAGGGCGATGACCCGACCTATCTGAAGTCCGCTGCCTGCGCGAAGCATTACGCTGTGCATTCAGGCCCCGAGGACATCCGTCACTCTTTTGACGCGATTGCTTCCCGGAAAGACATGTACGAGACCTACTTGCCGGCCTTCAAGGCCTGCGTACAGGAAGCAGACGTGGAGAGCGTTATGGGCTCTTATAATCGTGTGAATGGCGAAGCCGCCTGTGCCAGCGAAACCTTGCTGCATAAGATTTTGCGTGAAGATTGGGGTTTTGTGGGCCACGTGGTGTCGGACTGCTGGGCGATACGCGATATTTTCGGCGGGCATGGCTTGACCGATAATCCGGTAGACGCGGTGGCTTTGGCCATCCGGAATGGCTGCGATCTGAATTGCGGCAGCTGCTACGGACACGCAGTCGATGCGGTGATCCAGGATAAGCTCAGCGAAGAACGCATTGATGAGGCTGTTACCCGCCTCTTTACCACCCGCATGCTCTTGGGTCTGTTCGACGACGCGGAGAAGGTGCCGTTTAGCAACATTCCTTATCTTGTCAACGATTCAGCCGAGCACGCAGCCTTCAATCGGGAGGTCGCGCGGAAGATCCCGGTGCTTCTCAAGAATGACGGCACCCTGCCGCTCAAGCCTGACACACTCAAGACCATTGGTGTGATCGGGCCAAATGCGAACAACCGCATGGCGCTCGAAGGCAATTATGAGGGTACGGCATCGCGCTACTACACGGTCTCTGAAGGCATTCAGGATTATACGGACGCACATGGTATTCGCGTGCTGTTATCGGAAGGCTGCCACCTCTTCAAGGACCGCACTTCGAATATTGCCAAAGCCAGCGACCGCCTGTCTGAGGTGCAAATGGTCTGCGAAGCCAGCGATGTGATAGTCGCAGTCTTCGGGCTCGATCCCGGTCTCGAAGGCGAAGAAGGCGACCAGGGCAATCAGTTTGCCAGCGGCGACAAACCGAATATTCTCTTCCCGGGCCTGCAGCGCGATGTGCTGGAAACGATCTACAGCTACAACAAGCCGGTGGTTCTGCTCATGCTTTCGGGCAGCGCTTTGGCAATGGACAGAGATGATGAGAAGGCCTCCGCTATCATGCAGTGCTGGTATCCGGGCGCCATGGGCGGTAAGGCGATTGCCGACTTACTCTTCGGCGAGGCTTCTCCTCAGGGCAAGCTGCCGTTGAGTTTCTACTCAGAAGAGTACGAGCTGCCGGCCTTCACTGATTACAGCATGACGAACCGCACCTATCGTTTTACGTCGGACAAAATCGTCTATCCTTTCGGTTTTGGTTTGACCTACAGCAGCTTTACCGCAGCGCCCGCTGTGCTTGACACCGACACAATTACCGCAGATGGGATTCGGCTTCGGGTCAGCGCGAAGAACACCGGGACGGTTGCCGCAGCAGAGACGCTGCAAGCCTACGTGCAAGCCCCGGAGCTGGGAACTCCGCAGCCGCAGCTGCAGGCTTTCTGCAAGTGTCCTCTGGGCCCCGGTGAAACAGCAGAATATGAACTGTTTTTGCCTGAATCTGCATTCAGCGTGATTAATGAAGAGGGCGAAACCGTATACCCGCAAGGAACGTATCGCATCTATGTAGGCTTTTCACAGCCAGACCTGCGCAGTGTTGCCTTGATGGGCAAAGCACCGCAGGAAATTCAAGTAAAGCGAGGTATTTAGAATGAAGTATGTATTAGGAATTGACATCGGCACGTCAGGTACCAAGACCGCCTTGTTTGACGAGACCGGCACCTGCGTGGCCTCGTATACAGGGGAATACCCCCTGTCACAGCCGGCCAATGGCTGGGCCGAGCAGGCCCCGGCAGACTGGTGGCAGGCGACGGTGGACGGCATTCAAAGTGTGCTGAAGAGCAGCCACACGCCAATCGGGGATATCAAGGGTGTCGGGCTTTCTGGCCAGATGCACGGTCTGGTCCTCTTGGACGCCCAAGGCGAGGTGCTGCGTCCTTGCATCATCTGGGCCGACCAGCGCACCGGCGCTGAAGTCGAGGACATGGAGCGTCTGATCGGCCGCCAGACCATCATCGACATCACCGCGAACCCGCCCATGACGGGCTTCACCGCCGCGAAGATTCTCTGGGTCAAGAAGCATGAGCCCAAGATCTGGGAGAAAGTCCGCCATATTCTCCTGCCCAAAGACTACATTCGTTACAAACTCACCGGTACCTTCGTGAGCGATGTGTCCGACGCTTCGGGCATGCAGCTGATGAATGTCGCCGCCCGCGACTGGTCACCTGAGATCCTGGCCCTGCTCGACATCAGCCCGCTGCTCTTGCCGGAACTCGTTGAGTCCCAGGAGGTCTCGGGCCGCGTTCACGAAGCAGCGGCCGCGACTACCGGCCTGCTGGAAGGCACCGTCGTCGTTGGCGGAGCCGGTGACAACGCCGCCGCGGCCATTGGCACGGGTGTCTATCGCCCAGGCAAGGCTTTTACCACGATCGGTTCTTCCGCGGTGGTCTACACCGTAACCGATGCTCCGCAGATCGACCCCGATGGCCGCGTGCACACCCTGTGCGCCTCCGTACCGGGCAAGTGGACCCTTATGAGCTGCACACAGGCCGCAGGCCTGTCGCTTAAGTGGCTCCGTGACACGCTCTGTCAGGAAGAAGTCACCCAGGCGAAAGCCGAAGGTGTCGACCCTTACGAAATTATGACCCGCCTGGCGGCCGCCGTGCCACCCGGTGCAAACCGTCTGCTCTACCTGCCCTACCTGATGGGCGAGCGCAGTCCCTACCTGGATCCCAACGCGCGTGGCGTTTTTTTTGGCCTCTCCGCCATCCATACGAAAGCGGATCTGATCCGCTCAGTCCTCGAAGGCGTAGCCTTCTCGCAACGCCAGTGCGTGGACGTCTTCCGCGATAATCAAGCGGACATTGACGACATGATCATCACGGGCGGCGGCGGCCGCAGCAGCCTGTGGCGCCAGATGCTGGCTGATCTCTACAACACCCCAGTACGCACCCTGCAGACTGACCAGGGCGGCGCACTCGGCGCAGCTATTCTGGCAGGTGTGGGCAGCGGACTCTTCGCTTCCATCGAGGAAGCCTGTGAGAAGCTGATCCATTACAATCCCGCGCAAGCTGCTGATACAGCCGCGCACGACCAGTACGAGCCCTACTTCGAGCTCTACAAAGACCTTTACACCCAGCTGAGCCCGGCCTTCGACCGCCTGGCCGCTCTGTAATCGACCAAGCACCGCGCAGCCGCCTCGGCTTTGGCCCCGGCACAAGTAAACCACAACACAGGAGGAACCACATGAGCACATTCGCATTCGTTGACAAAGTCCCTTACGAGGGCCCGCAATCCAGAAACCGCCTAAGCTTCAAGTACTACAACGCAGAAGAGACCA